>JABSQK010000289.1 GCA_013215875.1 Lentisphaeria bacterium | reverse complement strand
TGTTTTTTGATGCTCGATTAATTTACACCAGTACTTCTCTTTTTCATGATCCATTTTCTTGTCCTCCATTTTGTAGACGAACAAAATAGGATCAAAAAAATCAGGACGTAAAGACTGTGCTACAATCACCGCTTACTTTACGAGTGCTGTTTCTTTTATTATTATTATTTCACTTTATATATCAATAAAATCAAAAACCAGTACTGTTGCGTTCCTAAAGGGAATTGTGCTTATAATCGTTTATTGCATTGTAACAGTATTTTTGACCAACATGATAGGGTCTGAATGGAAGTATTCAAATATACTGGTTTCAGTATATTATTCTCTTACGGAAACAGGACGCTGGGGCAGACCGGATGCATTCTTCGCTATTAAATTTTCGATAGTTTGCCATTTCGGTCTATCTGCACTCCTTTATATCTATTTACGAATTAACTTTGATAAATTAGTTAAACGGCAGCCCGAAAGAGACCTAAGTCTTGGGCCCTGGGATTAGACCAAGCCCCAGATTTTTCTGAGTATCCAGTAGCAGGAATAGATCAGCATGATGAGCATTCCCCACCACCATTTTGCCCATAGTGCGATGCGGCGAATAATAAACTCTTCTTCAGGTAGTTCAGAGATGGTATCGATGACGGATTGGTATTGAGGGTAATTTTCATAGTGCCCATTGGTTAGATCTGAAAGTTCTTTGAGCTTTGTTAAGCGCGCAGGTTGTCCCAGACGTTCGAGCTTTTTACCTTTGACCATAATTTCTGCTTCTATGGAATTTGCGGTTTTTTTGCTTTCAAGAATGTAGAGCAGATTTCCAATATCGGTAATTTTATGTTCAGCACTATAAAGTCCCCAGCCACCGGGCTGTTCTTTTAGTTGAATGACAGAACTATTTTTTTCGCCACTGATAATTTTTAATTTTACCATATCGTCACTCACAGGAAAACCGTGTGAATCCATGACAGTTGCCTGGAATTTTACTGTATCGCCCTGGCTAATTTTTTCTGGGCTGTAAAAGAGGCGTAAGCCTTGTTTATGTGAAAGATGGCGGGCATGGGCCATCCAGCGTACAACTTGCGCCCAAAAGCGATAATGGTAGGTATCTTCCACTCCCCGTCGCCAGCGCCAGGCACTATCTGTACCCATAAACAAAATATTGCCATTGCCGTACGATTGCGTAACTAAAAGTGGAAGAAGTCCCCATTGGTTGCGGATGGTGCCATGCACCGCAAGTACATCGGTACCCGGTTTTGCTTTTAGTATGCCGGCGTTCCAATAGAATCCCGGCAGGTTTTTCCAGAGTGTTTTATTTCGGTTTGCATTGTTTGCCAGCATGGTCAGAAGATGCTCAGAGCCCATGCGTGTAAGTTTAATCTTCATCTCACTGGTAAAATTCATGCCTTTCTTTTTTGATCTATCCATGAGTACGGGCAGCATTTCTTCGAAAACGGTATTTTCAAAACTGTGTATCCGTCCACGGCGCCCGGGTAGAAAGACCAGGCCAGAGCCCTGTTGTTTGACAATTCCAGCGACTGCCTCGAGATCTTTCTTGCTTAACTCGGATTCGCCGATACCAACATCACCAATAAAAACAACATCATACTTACTGATCTTGTCTTTCTCGACAGGAAATGCTTTAATATAATCTTTACCGCCCCCACGAGCAAGGCCCGGGTGCATTAAGAGGCTGTGCACCTTGATGCCCGGGTCTCTGGATAAGGCATTTTTAAGAAAGCGATATTCCCAGCGCGGTAATGAATCTACGAGAAGCACATTGAGAATTTCCTGCCTGACATTGATACGCATTTTAGATTTGTTGTTTTCCTCAAAAAGTTCATTTTCCTGAACCGGAAGTTCGATAGTTAAATGTTGATTACCCAGGCGGCTGGCTTTCCAGAGAAAAGAATCACTGCTCATTTCTCCGGCGGGAATAAATATGTCTTTTTTCACATTTCGCCCATTGGTATTTTTCAGAGTGATTGTTGTTTTTATATCGCGCTCAAGATAGCTCTGGACGGTAAATGATATGGACACATGTTCGTTGAGCAGGCAATAACTTGGAACTTGATCCACCTTTAATATCAGGTCGGGTAAGAATTTTTTGGACCCCGTGCCTATTCCGAAAATCTTAACTTTACGTGTGCGGTAGCTCCCAACAGCTTTTAATGGAGATGAGCCTAAATTGTAATCGCCATCTCCGATGATAACGAGAACACGCAGATTTAGATACTGCTTTTCAATGGCCTGCAAGGCCTCATAGAGATTGCTGCCATTTTGTTCGGATACCTTGTCATATGAATAGTCGGACAGTTTTTCAGTATAAAGCTTATATTCGTCTTCAAATGGTTGCCAGATATTCTTGCTTTTTATTTGCTCAACCCAGGCATTGCGACTGATAACATGCTTTCCATCAATAATATCTTCGGTGGTCATACTTTCGGTATCATCATAGAGTATGACGATAGCGGGATCGCGGTTGATATTTTCCTTATGGACTTGTTCCGGTCTCATCAGCGCTATGCAGACAAGCGCAATGATCATACAACGGAGCGTAAATAAAATGGCAGACTTCCGACCCATTGCCTGGCGTCTCCAGTGCATGATACCCATTATAAGCAGGCCTAATACTAAAAAGATGATGATTGCGCTAGCGCCGCCACCGGGAGTTTGTAGGTCTAATTCATTCATGATTCAATTATCTCCCGTCGTTTAGAGGGGAGTGTTAACAATGACTCAAGGAACATAAACATGAGCACGCCAATAAAAAATATTCGCCAAATTTCTTGAGGCGACTGGTTTTCCTTTCCCGCTTTATGAGAATCAATTTCTACTGGCAGGCCTTTGAACAATAAGTGTAATTCATTTTCGCTAAGCAACTGAGATTCAAATTCGCTGGTGGCAGGATTTTGCGCAACCATCATGCTTTCGTTTTGATACACACCCGCGGACCTGCGAATGTCAGCAGAATCAGTTGACAGTGAACGCCAGCTGTCTGGAAACTCAAAGTCCCGACTGGCCGTTTCATGAATACTTCGTTTGCTAAACTGCGCTTTCCCCTGCCGTATTAAACGTTGTATAAAAGGTAAGATAACCAGGCCGTTATTTAGGTTTGATGAATCTTTATGAATATTTGTTGAGAGTATGTAAATTGTGCCCCTGCCGACAGGAAGCTGTTTTAAAAAGCTGCTGTTGTCCGCATAATCTGCAATACTCTCACCTTTGCTGTATATTCTTTGCCGTTGTTTAATCTTTAAGTTGGCCAGGGCTAATGGCGTGCCTTCAGACGTATCTGCAAGTGGGCCATCCTGCTGGTTCCAGAATTGCACATGAAATACTGTGTCTTCGATTTGCTGTTCACCCCATTTAAAATAATCAAGAAAAGCACCTTCGTTAAGCATGTCCGGTAAGGCCAGAATAACACCGCCACCTTCAAGAAAGTCTTTTATTTCTTTACTTTGATTTGGCCCCACCAAACCTTCGATGATTAATAATGCCGGTTTCGATTCTAATGCCCTG
>JABSQK010000288.1 GCA_013215875.1 Lentisphaeria bacterium | reverse complement strand
GGAAACGTTGCCATTTAACGATCACACTTTGTCCCGGGGCCCGTTGATCCTGAAGATCGAAATCTTCATCAAAGAAAACAGTCCGGTTCTGGCTGCTTTCGTAGGACTTTTTAAGATCGATTTCTTTTTCGGGAGGGAATAATTTGTCGAAGCCATCATTGGTTCGGGTATTTGGAAACGGACCGAGTACTGCCCACTTGGTAAGGTAGCCTTGCAGCGCAGCAACCTTGGCGTAGAGGGGATCATCAGCGACAGCGGAGAAAATTTTGGCTGCTGCTTTTCTCAGTTTATCATCGTTGCTGCCGAGATGCGGGGCCATAACAACAAGCGCATCGTCGGCTTCACGAAATTGCAGACGATCTTGAATGAGCAGAAAGAGGGGCATCAGACGTTTTGGTTTTTTTGTTTTCAAGGCATCAGTAAAATAAGGAATAACGCCGCCTTTGGGAGGGGCCTGGGTGCGCATTTTTAGAATATGCAGGCAATGATGGAAAACGATGTCAGCCGGATCCGACAGGCCGCCTTTTAACAATTTGTAGAGATCTTCTTCTTCTTCTTTTTCAGCAGTCAGGGCGCTGATGGAGCGCACACGGACCTGTGGATTTTTGTGATTTTTAAAACTGGTCAGCAGTGTCGTATACCGTTTGGGACTAATAATTAACAGGGCATCCATGCTTTGAATAACAACGGCGATGGGAATTTCGGTAGACTTTTTTCTTAAGAGTTCGGCAAGAATATCGCCTGCTTTTGTACTGGGGCGATCGAAGAGCAAGGTGGAGGCACCGCTGTAGAGTTCTTTCTTTTCCGATGCAAATATTTGACACAAGGCAGGACTTAGGGCCTCGGGTTTATTGGTTAACAGAACTGCTCGAATACAGCGCTTTATGGTTTTGTCTCTTTCCTTTATGTTGTGCCGAATCAGGGTTTCTACAATCCAGGGTCTTGGCTCATTTTTTAATGCATTTATGGCGCGCAGGCGAATGGTCGGATCCTTGTGGGCGATACTGAGTTGTATGAGTTTGTCCGCGTCGGCATTGTTTACTACGGCAAGTGTTTTTATGCGGTTTGTTGCAGTATTTTTATCCAGCGCTGGAAGTTTATCCTTTACCAAAGCCCAGGCCTCTTTAGGGATTAACCGGGCAAGCTCACTGCTTGCTTTCAGGCGTGCGGCCGGGTCTGCATCATCGATGGCTTTCTTCAATTGCTCAATTGCGGCTTTATCGCCAAGCAATCCCAATGCCTCGTAGGCAGCAATGCGCAAAACCGCATCCTTGCTGGCGATGCAGGCGCTCACTTCACTCGTTACTTTTTTTGGGTCCGCAAAGGCAAGTGCCACTAGAATACGGCCCTTCATCCAAACTTGTTTTTCCTGCTTATATCGGACCCATAATTTTGCCCGGGACTGTGGGGTATTTTCTTTTGACTGAGATTTAATCTCGGCAGCGATCAGCATCCAGTCATCGCCAGCGGCCATCAGGCTGTTCAGTGTCAGAGTCCCTGAGACTAAAATAATAAGTAATCGAGAATTGTGCATGTTCATCGTCCTAATTTTATTCCTCGGCTCCAAGGACTTCAAAATAATCCTGGGCCATACCGCGGAATTCCGGTGGTAGACTTTCCTGATAAAGTTGCTGGACGTGCTTGCGGGCATTCATATCGAGATGTCCCTTGCTTTGTTTACCAGATGTGAAGACGTTTTTGCCAATGACCCCATCGCCTGTTCGCACCTCTCCAATCGTCACTTCCTCTGCTGACATAGGCGGTAGATCGCTGAGCCCTTCTGGCATGCCTTCTCCGCCTTCGCCTTCGCCTTCACCTTCACCTTCTCCGCCGATGCCCATTTCAGCTTCCATGCCTGAACCCATGCCGACGCCCATATCTGTTTCGCCACTTAGACTCTGGCCACTGGCTTCGCCCATGCCGAATTCCATAAGGCCCTCGGCGCCTTCAGCCATATGCCCGGCCATTTCAAGGCTGTCGAGAGTTTCGAGAATTTCCTCCAGTATGAAGATTGCCCGCATCTGCGCGCCCATTGCTGGTTTTCGTTTTACATCGCCAATGTATTTTTCTGCCTTACCCATTTCCTTCAAGGCCTTGGCAATCGCATTCAAAATATCTTCGCCAACAGGTGGTTTATCGTCCGCGATCTTTTTTAACATTGCGGTAATTACGTGCTGTTCTTTAAGATGGGCGCCATTTGTTTTTTTGAACTTTTCGTTACCGCCCCGGACGATGGTTAAGCGCAAGGCCCTTTCTTTTTCGACAATCAGTTTTATTTCCATGAGTATGCTGGCGATCGCTTCGGCGCGCTCGGCCATATTCGGATCGACGCCATTGAGAATGTCCATGGCGGCATGCAACCCCTTCAGAGCGGCCTGCTGATTTCCTGCCGACTGGGCAGGATCCTTTACAGTAATGGCTTCTGCTGCTTTCTTTTGCTGGGTGTCTACCTGAGTTTTAACAAAGCATACCAAAAGCTGAGTAATGAGCTTTGCCAGCTCTTCTCCCTCAACTGCTGTTTTCAAATCAAGTTTTATATCGAAGACATAGGTGCCGAACTTTTCGTTCAAGAGGTACTGCCCCTGAGAGAGATCGGGTCCAACATTACCGGTTTTACCGTCTTCGAGAAGCACACGCCCCCAGCTCACTGTATCGCGTAGCATCATCCATTGGTCATCAATAATATCCTGCAAGAGAGCTCGGTAGATGCGCCGTTTTTCTTCCAGGCCAGTGGCGGTCATTAACTTGTCGAGTTGTCGAATGACCAGGGCCATTTCCAAGCTGGCCTTCTCCAGTTT
>JABSQK010000287.1 GCA_013215875.1 Lentisphaeria bacterium | reverse complement strand
TGAAAACAATTGGCAATAATGCCAATACACAGTAACTAACAAATATATAAAGAACTGGAAGTGATCAAGAAATATTTGGGATTTTAGGTCTAGGAAAATATGCAGAACTTTTAAAGCCCCCAAGCGGTGCTCCATGGAATGGCTGATGGGAAAGTAGAGATGTAACATTTCGTGCCGATAGGGTTGGATAATAAGATAAGGGTGGAGAGTGAGCAGGAGTTACTGGCATATAAGTGCGTGAAGGACTGGGAGGAAAACAATTGCCAATAATGCCAATTCACAGTAACAGAACAACGAAGAGGAATTGCTGGCATATAAGTGCATGAAGAACTGGAAGTGAGGGGCGATCATAATTAATAGAAAAAAAATGGGAATTGAGGGAACAGTTAAATGTTTAGGAGTGAATCGATAGACTGGTTTAAATACTGGATTGCATCTGCAAATTTAACATGCGTTTGGTTAGACGTTTTATACAAAGGCGGATATCGGGATTTGAAACCAGTTTAAGTGCTTTTTCAGGACTGACAATTTTACGGGCTCGCTGGTGGTCTTCCGGCCATTCATCCAGGGTGCTGGATACCTTCATGGGATAGACCATAAACGATGCTTTACCCAGCTCAATGTATTCTGCATTGGCTGGATCGATACTACCTATAACACCTGCCTCTTCATATGCTTCAAGACGGGCGGATTCTTTTTTGCTGAGTTTTTCCTCGATATGTCCCTTAGGCAAGATCCATTCTTGTTTCCCTCTACTCGTAACAAGAACAATCTTTATTTTTTTGCTGTGGGGAATATAAGGAAATACAGCAACCATTGTTTTGACTGCCACAACTGCCTCCTGATAAAACTGCCTCCATCCCTACTATAAGAAATCGGGTAGTCCATGCAAGCTTAAACGGATATTTTTATACACAGGATTTCCGCTAATCTCCTTGCCAAGAAAATCCGGCGGGCTGAATTCTTCGCAATCTTGCAATGAGGGAAATTCAATATCTACTGTTTTTAAGGGTTCGAGAACGCCCTGGTATATATCTATTTCAAAGATGTAGTTCCCAACAGGATAATTATAACGGATTTTTTCGAGCCGTTTCCCTTCGGTAAATGGCCAGAGAATTTCATACTGCTCTTGGGTAATTTCAATCTCCCCTTCATCTCTAAGGACAGCAGTTCCTCAGGATTTTGCAGTCAGGTAATAGTTCTCACCCTTGCTGCGAACACGGAGCTCGGGACTGGCATCTTCATCCGTGAAATAGCCCTGGTGAATTATCTGGCCAATTGAATAATCGAGATCCTCAGGAAGTTCTTCGATTAGAAATTTGCGTTCTATTTCATCAGCCATGAGACTTACTCTATAACAGCATCGCGTGTGAGTGTGAAGACTTCCTGTAGTTCTTCTGTTGTAAGGTCGGATAAAACATTTTCCCCCACTGTTACGATGTTGTCGGCAAGACGCTTTTTCTCTTCGATCATTTGGTCGATCTTTTCTTCGACTGTACCGACACAAATAAATTTATGCACCTGTACATTTTTTGTTTGGGCAATGCGGTATGTACGGTCTGTAGCCTGATTTTCAATGGCGGGATTCCACCAACGATCGAAATGAAATACATGGTTTGCCTCTGTCAAATTCAGTCCCACACCGCCGGCTTTGAGGGATAAAAGAAAGAGCGGCGGTCCTTTTGGATTTTGAAAACGGTTTATCATTTCATCGCG
>JABSQK010000286.1 GCA_013215875.1 Lentisphaeria bacterium | reverse complement strand
TCTGCCAATCGTTGATATTTTCCGCGATTTTGGGCCCAATGCCCTGCACCTGGCATAAATCGTTGACAGAGGCATTAAGGATGGATTGGGGGTCTGAAAATGACAAAAGCATCTGCCGTACGCGAATCGGTCCCACTCCGGCCAGCATATTGAGCACAATCAATGCTTCTTTATTTGTCACAGCGCCCTTCAATGGCCGTTAATATATCCACTTCAGGGACATCAGCCACAAGTTCCGCTTTACCGATACGACTCGGTAGGATTAAGCGGCTTTTGCCATTTTCGTACTTTTTATCAGATTGCATCGCCTTGAAGATATCTGCACTGCTAAATGAGCTCACAGAGACAGGTAAACCGATATTTTTAAACAACTCTTCCTGGCGTTTCTGCATCGTTTTGAGTGCATCTGTACCCTGCCGATTTACCTCGAGGTCCACCGCCATCATCATACCAATGGAAATTCCTTCGCCATGGGTCAAGCTGCTAAATCCAGCCAGCATTTCTATTGCATGTCCAAAAGTATGGCCATAATTCAATATTGCCCGCAGCCCCTTAAGGTCTCTCTCGTCGGCAATAACCAGCCCTGCTTTGAGCTCACAGCTGCGTTTCACCAAATGCGCATAAGTCTCAAGATTCAGTGATTTTAAGTTTTCCAGGTTCGATTCGAGGTAATCAAAGAATTCCGCATCCATAATCAGCCCATACTTTATCACTTCGGCCAAACCACAGGTTAATTGGCGCTCTGGCAAGGTCTTCAGGCAAGTGATATCGATAAGCACAGCCTTAGGTTGTTTAAATGCCCCTACAAGGTTTTTTCCTTCGGGAACATCCACCCCTGTTTTTCCGCCCACAGAACTATCCACCTGGGCAAGCAGCGATGTGGGAATCTGGATATACTCAATCCCGCGCATGTAGGTTGCTGCTAAAAATCCGCTTATATCCCCCACAACACCACCGCCCAACGCGATAATCATGCTCTTACGGTCCAAGCCAAGCTGCACACATGAACTATAGAGAGACTGCATGGTATCCATGTTTTTGTTTTCTTCACCTGCAGGAAAATCGATAATATCCACCCTGCTTGAGCCGGCATTTTTCAGTAGGGTCTGAACTGCTTCTGCATAAAGCCCTTTTGTATTCGAGTCACAAATGATTGCACAATGCGTATCCGCCACAAGTGGCTTCAGTTCATCGCAGTACCCCGTAGAAAAGTAGCTATCGCCAATTAAAATTGGGTATTCAAAATCGGGTATCTCAACATCTATTCGACTATTTTCCATGTTTCATCCATTTCAGGTCATTGAGACTGAGTCTAGCTAGAATAGCAGATTTGTCCAGTAAGAGACGATCTTTTCCTGGCAATACAGGCTATTCAGAACTGCTGATTACAGCTTCAGCGAATGCTGAATTATTCATCATTTAATCGCCAGTCGCCAGTCGCCAAGTTTTTAGAATTCATAAATCTCGTAGCGAAAGTGTGAGGTGAATAGTAGCAGTCGATTAGAGTTGTAAGATGGTTGCAGACGTGCCGGGGCACTTCAAGTCATCATCAGCTCTAAATGGCTGATACTGCAGCAATCGCCCTTGCAGTAGATACTTTTATGAATTATTCTGGTTAGCTAGATGTATTTAGTTATGAATGTAGATTAATCCAACTCAGCCTATACATAAACTAAGGGATCGGAAAATGAACCGGGCAATTCATACATTCACTGCATTAACATTTTTATTGCTTTTTAGCTACTCAGTATGTGCTGCTTCCGGCCCAACAGCTACAGATGATAAGATAGGTAAATACGCTGTTATTTTTGGAACCAACCGCTTAGCGAAAAATCCCAATGATAAGACTGGGCATTTGCTCATAAAGTTGGCAATGCAAATCAAACCAGAAAATGATGCCTTATTGCTGACCATGGCCTTTGTGGAAAAGAAAAAGAAAATCGCTCGGATAAAGACGAAGTACAGCGAATTGGAATTTGCGAAATTGCTTTCAAAACGAGCCAGTGAATTAATCGGCCAACTGCCCAAGAATGGCAAAATAGGTCCCCTTGCTTTGGTCTATCTACAAAGTGCCGAGCTCTTGTACAGTAGCAAATTAATTATTTTGAGGATTACAAAACTACTCTCCCTTGGGATCCCCACTGAGCTTGGTTTCACCAATGACCTCGAGAAAAACTTTGAGACAGGTGTAAATTTTCCTGAATTATTTAAAGATGCAGAACCTATGGGTGTTATGAAACCGGTGCTCGTATTGACAAAAAATGAAAAAACGATTGTCAAAGCCGCCATGGCTTTGGGTACGAAACGTTTAAATGCAGATGGTGCAGACACTAAGGGCTTAATCTGGCTTCGTTTGGCTGGTTTTCTAAAACCCGATGATAAACAGTATTTGTTAGCGGTGGGATTGATGCTACGTGGTAAAAAGCTTGATAAACTTAAAGCCACAATGACCGAAGGCCAATTAATTTCCATGCTGCTGAAGCGGGCCGATGCCCTCGTTAAGAGCAAATCTAAGATTAGAAAACAAGAGGCGCATCTCTTTTACAAAGTGGTTCTGCTATTTAATGATGATTCCCAAAAGGCTTTAATTGGTGATATAAAATTAAAGAAACAGGGTTTGAAGAGCAGTATGGAAGACCTGCTAAACCAGACAATGGTCTCTTTTAATACTGAGCCAACTGAAAAAGGACCGGGCGAGCCCGCTATAGATGACCCGAATCATCCGAGTAACAATATCATCATGAATTACAAAGGTGAAGGAAAAGGGCTTCTTGGAATGAGCACAAAGCGCAAACAATCTGTTAAAGATCCGGCTAAGACATCCTTAAAAGACTTCAATTTCTTAAGGGGCTTCATAAGACTGGAAGGCAAGGAAAATAATGTTGAACTCACCGTTAAATATAGCAATATTCAAAGCTTTCAGGCGAAGGTACACGGAGTACTACACAGTGCAAAACCAAAGGACAAAACGGGCAAGTTTATAATAAAGATAAATAACCAATACAAGTACAAAGCAATACGTGTAACCTTTATGGGAAATTTGACTGCTAAGAGTCGGATAAATTGCCAATTAAGCGAAGGTGGTAGAAAAAAGAAAACTAATTTCTTTTTTAATAGTGCTCAACTAGTGGAGAAATTTGGCTTATTGAATGAAACAGACGACGTTTCACCAAGTCCGTGGCAGGATATTTTTACTGGCAAACTTGTTGACCTACCAGGCAAAAAGTCAAATGAATATAAAGGCACTTTATATATTCCTGGAGGAAAAGTGGATCTGCTGCTGCGTTTCCGTTTTTCATCGCCGGTCAAAGAGCTGCACTATAATATCGGACATTCTGTATATCATGGCAATTCATCTAAAATAAATGGTAAAAAAATCGCCATTGGTAACGCACTTTATGCTAAAAATTTCTATTTGATGCTTAATAATGGCAAATCCAAAATAAATATGGAATACTCATTAAACAAGGGCGAAAACTGGCGAACTGTACCCGTACTTTACATGACCCCCATTAAATCAGGACCTGGGCCCAAAGGCACTTACGATTCATTTTTGGGGCAAAGGTACTGGGTTGCTAAGGGCAAATTCGAATTTAAGCAAGTCTATGCCGTTCTTGCAAAGCAGAGTGGAGGAGCTTTTCCCGTAATTGAAACTGCGGAGGAATTGACCTTTATTTTGAAATTAATGGAAAAGAAAAAACTGTCTTCAATATGGCTTAATGCCACAACTTATAAGGGTGCGCTTAGCCAATGGGGCAATCGCCAAGCAATAAACTCCAAATTTATTAAGGTAAATATGAAAGGAAATGGGCAACTCGTCCTGCATAAAAACGGGACATTTAGCATTTCGGATTTAAATAAGAAGCATAACATATTATTGGAATGGAATTAGAACTTAAAACAATACCCCTACTCGAGGGCTTCTTTTATATCATCTTTTAATATTTTCACATATTCAGGGTCTTTAAAATTAAAGGGCTTTTTGATATAACACTTCGCACCCATTTCGAGCGCCTCGGTGATTTTTCCAGGCGTCTTAATTGCACTGCAAATTAAAACCCTGGCATCCGGATCATAATTCATAATCTCTTTCAGTGCTTCCGTGCCATTTTTATTTGGCATTGCTAAGTCGAGTGTAATTATATCCGGTTCATGCTCTTTATAGAGCTCCAGTGTATCTGTCCCGTCAATACCAAACCCGACCACATTGTAATTTAGTTCTTCCTCGAAAAAGATTGATAATTGCCTGCGTATGAGCAGTGAGTCATCAACAATTAGAACTTTCATTTTCTTTACCATTCCCTTTATATCGTCAGTCTACTAATTTCGCATTTTATGTGCCAATTGACCCTATCTATATTAGTTATAGGACATTATGGGTGAATTTTCAAATATGGCTCGACATCTCTTGCTATCGTTAATTGAATGATAATCGCACTGTTATAATTTTAATCTATTTACGTATGCTATAGTGGATGGACACATCTGCTTAAATCGGGATTATTCATGAAACATATAAGAGACTATCGGGGAATAGATGGCAAGGCTGGAGTAGACGGCATCGATGGCATCGGCGGTGGAAATGGTAGCGATGGTTCATCAGCTTGGTTCTCTGGAAAAGATGGCGGCGATGGCCATAATGGTACCCCCGCCCTGTCCGCTGGAACGGATGCCACTGCGGGTACGGATGCTACAGATGGTATTTCGATAAACGCTGAATTATCTCTCGAAGATAATAAACCACGATTGTCTGTTCGCGATGATAAAACACATGTGATAGAGTTAAACAATCTGACTCTTTTAGACCTTTCAGGTGGCGATGGCGGAGATGGTGGCGATGGCGGAGATGGTGGCAGGGGTGGCAGGG
>JABSQK010000285.1 GCA_013215875.1 Lentisphaeria bacterium | reverse complement strand
GATTTTTCCATGTCATCCCAATTCAGCGGGCATTGAAATGACAGGTCCCTGGAACTGAGTTTTCTATTTCCCAGCATAGCTCTCAAGAACTTTTGGCCAGGTCAGACAAAAATTTTCAACCAATTTCTTAAAGACTGCCTTTTCAGTTGTTAATCGCGCTTTATCAATAACCCTTTTCTTCGACCATACATTTGTCCGGTGCTCACTTTTCTCTGTCGCTTCAGCGAGACCATATACATGCCCCGTTCGTACGTCATATAAAACAGCCGATGCTGTACTCGTAATATACGCCTTATCGTCCGGGAAAAAACCAAGGCTCAGTGTTGTTAATGGTGCAATACTCCGGTCTTTAACATAGAAATCCGTATCGACAGTATAGAGAAATAACATATCGGCATGTAGCGGTGCCACAGCGCGTCGGACATCTTTAACAGTATCCAGGCGATCTGGAATCATCAGACGGTTTAAAGTGGCTACACCCTTCAACTGAGGTAACTCTAAGAGTTTTTTCATCATGTCATCGTCTTCAATTTCACGAGATGTAACGATGGAGTATTTGCCATAGCCATAGGAACGGGACGTATAGGAACTGTAGCCAGATGATTGAATACGCACCATGGCCACATGTGCCGGAAACTTCGCAGCTGCTTTTGTTGCAAAACTATCCTTTATTGAGAAATCGTTTATGGCGTTGAGATTTACCGCCCCGCCAGGTGTCACATAACTCGTACAGCTACTCAGCATTAGAGCCATTAAAGTGCTAAGCAGCACTGTTATTTTTGTTTTCATTTATTCTCCTTTTTGTTAATTATTTTACGGTTGTATCATAGGAGACGCCATCAGGTACAGGCACACCTACATTCACTGAAACACCACGATCACCTTTAGTTCTATAACTGCTGTCGACACCAAGGAATGCGGTATATTTACAAAGCACGCTGTTATCGATAGAGAAGTCCACCAGTTTGCTGAGCTGAGCTTGGCTCGCATCATTCGCGTAGGCAAAGTTCATATCTGCAATTTTTTTACGGGCCCAGACATAACGGATTCCTTCATGTTTCAGGGCATCTTTATTCTGTGCTACAGGAATCCAAAATTCAACTTTTTTACCACCAGTGCGTCCGCTCACCTTTATTCGTCTTGGCAGCTCACCATGAAATTTTCCGGTAATAATTACCGGCCGTCCAACAAATAAATCCGGCATCAATTTGGGATACACATCCGTAACTTGCACAGTACCAAAATCAACCTTAATATCCATTAGTGCTGGTTTCGCCGCGCGTTCATAGAATTGATCCACCGCTTCACCGGCATCACTATTTAAGCCGACAAATGCTGCCGCACCGCGACCAACCCTAGCCATATTTTCAATAAGATAACGATTCACCGAGCTTCCCACACCAAAGCTGAATACTCGTGCCTGCTGGCGATTTTTATGAATGCATTTCAAGATTTCCATTTCATTGCCAATATAGCCATCGGTCATGAATGAAATGATCTTCAGTTTTTCATCATCATGGGGCATTTGCAATGCTTTTTCAATTCCCTTTATCATCATTGTTCCACCACCCGATTTCAGATCGTTAACAAATCTCAACCCGCGCCTGACATTTTCAGCTGTCGCCTGTATCGGCGCTTTTCCCAATGAAAATGCCGATTCGGAAAAGCGGATAATTTGAAAACTGTCATTTTTATTTAATCCCTTCAAGCAACGACGCATTGCTTCTTTCGCCT
>JABSQK010000284.1 GCA_013215875.1 Lentisphaeria bacterium | reverse complement strand
GGGTCAAACCTTTTTCATCGGTCAGCTGCTTCATCTTGCGAATTTCGCGTTTATGCAGAAGCAGTTTCCGTCTACGCTTGGGTTCATGATTATGTCGATTGCCCTGTTCGTAAAGCGCGATATGGGCATTTACGAGCCAAACTTCGCCCTTTTCAATATAGGCATGGGCATCCTGCAGCTGCACATTTCGATTGCGGCAGGATTTCACTTCCGTACCTAGCAATGCGATGCCAGCTTCAAACTTTTCCAGCACCTCATAATCATGATATGCCTTCTTATTTCGTGCGATTGTATTATCATTTGCCATAATTTTATTCTCAGAATATTTACTTGCAGCCTCTTACGAGTAATGTAGATTTTTTATTTCATCTATCAAGTGCCTGGGTAGCTCAGGGGATAGAGCAATAGTTTCCTAAACTATTGGTCGCCAGTTCGAATCTGGCCTCGGGCACCAATTTTCCCCACTATTTCCCACTCGCTCAACATTCAGTCTAAATAAATACAAATAGAGCATACAATTACTTGTATTTATCCAAAACTATACAATATTTTAATATAATAATGAAACGAATGGGAGTTTGATTATGAGTAGGGATAAATTCAACGATACTGTTCCAGCGAAGTTCACACTGATAGAACTCTTGGTGGTTATTACCATTATTGCTCTACTAGCCGCCATGTTACTGCCTGCCTTATCTAAAGCCAAAATTGCTGCAAGAGATGTGCTCTGTATTAATAATGTACATGAATTGAGCATCGCAAGTATCATGTATGCGGATGATTCAGATGATGAATATTGGCAGCATGAAATTCAAATTGGCTTTGGCCATGATATGCGCATTCAAACAATTAATGCACATATCGGTTATGTGGGCTACAAGAATCCCATACCCATAACGACAACGACAGCGGTAACAGAGGTTCCTGAAATGTTTTTTCCCTGGGAAGCGATAGAAAGGCGCCGAGGCACAATCGATGCTACCAACCCGTCAAAATTTTTCTATAGTGGTTACGGTTATTATGCGAACCTTCGAAATGGTGTAAATGAAGAACGCATCGCAGTAAAAAATGGTCCTGGAACTGCTGTTTTATGGGCCGACAATGTTTCCTATTTTGATTGCTGCGGTATTACCCCTATGTTTTTTTCCCCACACAGTATAAATATTTGGATTCCACCCATGTCTAATGTAAGCAAAATTCGTGCGCAACATATTGGCCATGTCGATGGTTCGGCCATCGCACGTAAGGGTATAAGAGACATTTTTCAAGGTGACAACCCTTTTGTTAAAGATTGGTATGAGTATTCTTCCCGAGAAGGTGGTTGGTACTACTGGTGGTTTTAGCAAATATTTTTTAGTATTGACTAAAAATTGACTTTCCCTGGCAATCTGCTAGATTCGCTGAAACTGGTGGATAATTGTCTATAGCGAATAAAGAATCATTGTGTCGATTAAGGGGTAAGTCTTGTGCTGCATGTTGCTGGGGGCCCGACGTTGAAAAAGAAAAACTTCAGTCGGTCATGCAAGATAACCGCGAGCTTTTTAATTCTACTCACCAAGATAAAGAGCCTACAAGGTGGTCTTTATTTATCTACGAAATAAGAAGTCGCCGGGGCCTGGATATTTTACTTGCACTCGTGTTACGTTTACCTGTTCTGGGAAATCGTCTACGTCAAAAATTATCAAAAAAATTCATTTGCTCATTCTTAGCATTTGATGATGATACTGATTCTAAAATTGGTTGTCTGATTCATCCGTCTCGGATGCATGGTGCAGACCTGAGGCAAGAAGTGGCATTTCGCTTATTAAAAGGTCTGAATTGCGGCGCATCTGATTTCTATTGCAATTCTGCACTTTTATTCGACCGTGCATCAGAAACAGAAAAGCTGGACTTTATTGAAGAAAATAAATCTGCTGACTGGTACCAATACAGCTGCAATACTCAGGGTTTTGAAACAGATAAACACAAAAAAGCGGAGGAAAAACAATGCCAATCATTGCCTATAAAACAGTAACTATAAATATTCACTATGCACAAGGACGACGGATCGATTGTGAGCACTGCCATCAGCCATTTACATATATAGTAGATGCCAGGAAAAGTGCACAAAGTACAGGACTTCCCTTAATATCAAGTGATGAAGGGATGGGCAAGTCCGCAATGAAAGGGCTTAGTAAAAGTTTGGCATCTGTTGCGGGTAAAATAAATACAGGGCATGGTATCTGCCCGCATTGCAGTCAATACCAAAGTTGGATGGTCAGAAACTCAAAAATAGAAAAAATGATCTTTTGGATGTGTGTATTTGGTGTGACTGGAGCATTTAGTACATTAGCCGCACTTATACATAATGAACGAATAAATGGGCTATTATGGTTGGTAGTAGCAACTTTTATCGGAATCTCGCTGGGAATTGTTATTGGATTTTTAAGATCACTCAAAGGTGGTGTGCACCGTGATTTGACAGAAAATGAAACAATCCTGTCTATGAACGATGAATCCCTGCAAGTGCATTTAGATGACTGTGCCGAAAAAGATTATGATCCTATGTTGGCCTGGCTCTTGATGACTGGCTTTCAACCGAATGAAGATGCCCCATTGGTTTCATTAGGGTTTAATGATTACGGAAAGGAACAAGTTATCCCATATGAAATTAGTTCTGTTGCAGCATTAGAAGAACTAGGCTAGCTGCAATTTAGAGGACGTCGACATGAACAAAAAATAAGGAAGAAAAACAATGCCAATAATTGCCTATAAAACAGTAACGATAAATATTCACTATGCACAAGGACGACGGATCGATTGTGAGCACTGCCATCAGCCATTTACATATATTACCGATGGCGACGAGAGTGCGCAGAGCACAGGACTACCTTTAGTCTCGAGTGATGAAGGGATGGGGAAATCCGCAATGAAAGGGCTGAGTAAGAGCCTGGCATCTGTTGCCGGCAAGAAAAATACCGGGCATGGTATCTGCCCGCATTGCAGCCAATATCAAGGATGGATGGTCAGAAACTCACTCACGAAAAATATTGGTTGTTGTTCGTTTGGTATCGCCTTCGTTTTTGCTCTAGTTCCGGTAATTATTAATATTTTCAAAGACCATCTAGATATGGGTATGTGGATTTTAGGGGCTGCAATACTTGGTTTTATACTCGGTATAGGCCTTGGTTTTTTGACCGCCCTTAAAGGCGGTGTTCAGCGTGAATTGGATGAAGATGAAACAATTTTGTCGATGGATGATGAATTCTTACAGGCGCATCTGGATGCGTGTGGCGAAAATGACTACGATCCTATCTTGACCTGGCTTCTTATGACTGGCTTCGAACCCAGCGATGATGCTCCGCTAATTTCTTTAGGGTTTAATGATTATAGTAAGCAACAAATTATCCCATATGAAATTAGTTCAGTTGCAGCTTTAGAAGAATTGGGCTAGCAGAGCTCGGCCTTGGCAATAGCGGATATTTTCTCTATCCAGAGATCGACGTCGCTTTGCGATTCTGCTTCTATAAGTATACGAATCATCTTTTCTGTACCCGAATAGCGCACGAGATGGCGACCTTTATCGCCCAGCGCCGCTTCACATTCCTTGAGAACGGTCTGAATTGCCTCGACATCCTCAAGAGCTTTCTTTTCTTTTATATAGATGTTCTCAAGGTGTGATGGATAAAGGTCCATTGTTCCAACAATATCGCTTAATGGTTTTTCCTTTTCAAGCATTATTTTCATAATCTGCAAGGCTGTAATAATACCATCGCCAGTTGTTACATGATCCATAAAAATGATATGTCCGGAGTTTTCTCCGCCAAAATTATAATCATTCCTGCGCATTTCATTGATGATATTATGGTCGCCCACATCAGTGATCACTGCATCGATTCCGGCTTCTTTCATATTATTTATCATTCCCAGGTTGCTCATGACTGTGCAAACAAGTGTATCGTTTTTTAATTTTCCATTGGCCTTTAGTTCTTTAGCCAGAACGCCAAGAAGTACATCGCCATTGACAGTTTGCCCTTTTTCATCGACAATGACAATGCGGTCGCTATCGCCATCGAGCGCAATCCCGATATCTGCTTTTTCCTTGAGCACTATGTCTGCAAGTTTTTGCGGGTGAAGCGCGCCGACCCCGTCATTGATATTATAACCATCCGGAGTCACTCCGATGCTAATTACTTCGGCTCCCAATTCTTTGAAAATAAGCGGTCCGAGAAAATAGGCAGCGCCATTGGCACAATCGAGAATGATTTTCAAGCCATTGAGATTTTTACCTCTTACTGCACTTTTGGAAAATTCAATATAGCGTCCACGGGCATCTTCTATACGATGCGCTTTGCCAATGAGACTATTATCAATGTGATCACTGCTCAGATCGTGATTTAATATGAGGTCTTCAAGTTCGGCTTGCTGTTCAAATGGTAATTTGAACCCTTCTTTATTAAACAGTTTTATACCATTGTCATCAGCGG
>JABSQK010000283.1 GCA_013215875.1 Lentisphaeria bacterium | reverse complement strand
GGTTTTTACTGCTGGGCCTGATGCAGAGGATCATAATTGTCATGCCGTTCTATGGTCGAAAAAAAGTTTTGCAGGCACCATGAAAGTTTCATTTGAGTTTACCCGCCTCGATAGCATTAACCGTTTCGTTAATATTATTTACTTTCAGGCAAATGGTACAGGTGAGGGACCCTATCAAAAAGATATTCATGCATGGCAAGAACTGCGAAAAACACCATTCATGAAAACGTATTTTGAAAATATGGATTTACTGCATGTTAGTTTTGCCGCATTCGGCAATGATAATGATGATCCCGAAGATTATATCAGGGTGCGCCGCTATCCCGTACGCCAAGATCGCAGTTTTGATCAGATAGAAGTAGAACCAACCATTTTTAATACCGATCTTTTCTTACCCAACAAAACTGTTGAGCTCTGTTTCATAAAAACCCAAAATGACCTCGCCCTGGAAATCACTGGCGGAGAATCACCATTTTACCATCACTGGGATTTAAGTGGTGTTGATCCGACATTTAATGGCCCCATAGGCATACGGCAAATGTGGCAGAAATGCTCAAAATACAAGAATATTAAAATTTTTACAGCCTAAAATTCCACTTTATTACCTTCCTAAGTAACTCTAATTAAACAAGATACGACTTTATATATGGATTTATCACCATAAATTTTAATTCGCGCTTGACAAGGCTTCAATCTGTACCTATTATAACATGACAGAATAACACTTGAGTTAAGTCGATATAAGTCCTAAAACTAAAGTTAGAATGATCTAATTTTAGGAATCACAAACCGGTGTCTAAGATGAAAGTATTAAAAAGGTTTACCCACGAGCTTCGAACTGAGAAGGCGGGAGCGAAAGGCCGGCAAATCTTGCCCAGCAGGATTGAGAGGCAAGGTAAACGCAAGGCGTTTACCTTGATTGAATTATTAGTAGTGGTGGCAATCATTGCCATTCTAGCTGCTTTGCTACTGCCTGTTTTGGCCCGAGCGCGTGAATATGCCCTTCTTACTGAGTGTATCAGTAAGCAAAAACAGTTTTCTATCATGTCCGTTATGTATGCAGACGACTATGATGGTCGCATTCCACCCCGCTGGGTTTTTAAACATAACCAAAGTGGGACAAACTGCCGGCACAATTTCACTGTCGACAAGGATCCTTTGTGCAACGGAGTAAATGACAATGGCTACCTGGGCAATGACCAATTACCGCTCTTAAACGATTATACCTTTGCTCAGTTGGAACCTAATTATGCCTACTTACAATGTACCAAATTTCCAATCAATCCCCAACAGTCAACATTTGCCAGTAATGGAAAGATTGCCTTTTGCAGTGGATGGAGCCACAGCGAATATACCAAATACACCCATCTCAATCGGCCCAGCTCATTGATTCAAATCATGCCGGTGGTCATCCAAACTGGGAATCCAGATTCTGTTGTTCCCTACGATTCTACACCGAGCCCTGCCTGGAAATATCCCGACGGTTGGGGTTTGGGCCATCCACTTTTTCTAAATGCTGGATTGACACCTCATTTTGCCAGAGCCTCACGATCGGTCACGCTGGGCTGGGCGCCTTTTGCGAGGGATGTGGAACTGCCGTTCATGGGCAAAGGGAATATGTTGTTCTATGATGGCCATGTGAGAACAGTTGACTCCAGGGATAACTGGTTACGCGCAGGGAATGTTGATCCGGACGACCCCGATGTAGGAACGGAACCCTAAACCCTTAGACCATCTTCTCTTAAAAAGGACACTTAAACTTAAATACTATTTCACTATGCCTAAACCGTTAATTAAAATAATCATACTGTTCGTTTTTATTCTTAACCTGGGAAAATTGATTGCCGGGGAAGGTCTGATTACGGTCACCTTTGGTAACAACAAGACCTGCACCTACCCCAATACACTCAAGCTAGCAGGCAAAACAATCCATTTTGACATCTCCGCCCTAGCAAAGGGCACCCGACTTTCCCGGGCTGTGATCCGCGTCCCTCAGAAGAAGATAAAATTTAATACGGACTTTAATCTGATAGCTGCCAATCAGTCAAATGCCAAAGCGTTGAAGGCTTGTGGGCCGGACTTCAAGCGCCTGGATGCACTGGCTATTTGCAAGGCTTGGTTGAAAGATCCTGCAAAAAATAAAGGCTTACTACTCAAAGCTAATAATCGCAATATTAACACTAAGCACTTAGTTCTTGAGTTAAGTTTTATTGGTCCGGTCAAGGAAAAAATACCTTCAGTATCAAATCTAAAAATCTCCCACCGTGAAGGCCAGACCTTTATCACCTGGAAAGAACCCAATGATATCGTTGCTGAGGACAATCCCAAATTTGAATTATGGGAAAAAAATATTCTGGCTGCCCAGAAAAAAAGGTCACTGGTTTATCGCGTGTATCGACACAATAAACCCATTAACGCAACGACTATTTCTGCGGCCAAACTGGTTCGCGAAATTCCCGAAGCCCTGTCCTGCTGGAACAAGTTGGCGATACAGACCTTGGAATTTCCACCGGGAACTAAACGTTCGCCATTGTGGCCCGGAAAAATTAAAATCGACCAAGTTGTCACACGCTATGTTATCAAGGAAGGGGAAGAAGCAATCTCACGTACAACAGGCCTGGCAGTCATTAGCGCTGCCAAGAAAGGAATTCGCTATTACGCCGTAAGCATTGCGATCAATGGCAAAGAAAGCATTGCCTCATTTAAGAAAGGTAAGAATGCATCGGGCCCGATTAAAGAAGTGAAAATGGTCTTTCCGCAATTCGTCACCTTCAGAAAGATCATCCCTAAAAAAAACCGGCTCTCTAAAGATCCTCATATTAATGTCCGGGTAGCCTGGCTGGAGCCACCTTATGTAACAAAACCCGGACCAACACAGTTCTATTTCTGTGACTACCCTAAAGCAGCAAAGGGTACCCAGGAAAAAAAGGCCCCGTTCTTTTTATATTTGAGTCAATACGGCGCCTCCTCACGAAACCTTGGCAATCCCTTATGGATCAGCACCAAGGCCGCGATGACCCAGGTATCGGGTATCGCGTTTGCAGAGTCAGAAGATGCCTTCTGGGCAGGACAGCACCAAAGTGTCGGAACGCTTCGTAAGCATGATGAAGGAATCGTGATTAATCATGGCCAACGTCGCATCATGGCAAGCATCGCTTGG
>JABSQK010000282.1 GCA_013215875.1 Lentisphaeria bacterium | reverse complement strand
GGTAAATGTCTGTTTAATGGTTTTTTCCTGCTTGGCGATATGATTCCCAATAAATGCGCGACCGACTTTCGTATCGGGGGCAATGATCAGACCGGCAATACGCAATGGATACATCTGCGTTTTGGTCGTTTTCAAGGTAAAGGTATTGCCGCCTTTGCTGGCGGTAAACCTGAAGTGGCTGGCGGCATGGGCCGGCCAGATAAGTTTTTCCGTCAGCTCGTTCATGTCCGTCAGTTCTGTATCCTGAAAAAAGAAGTCACGCCCGTCGGTGGCAAAGGTATGGCTGTGCACCTGCTTGCCATTCACCTTCAATGTGGCCTTTTCGTAATTGCTGTACTCATCACCCGAGAATCCGCCCCGTTCAAACACGATCCAGCCCTTGTACTTGCCGGCCTTTGCTAGATCAACCCGAAAACCTCGATCATGAAAACTCAAGCCGGTACCAAGCATCGGCGTTGGAAAGGACATGGCCTTATTGAGTTTCGACGGATTGCCAAGCAACCCGTAGCCGCGTTTGGAACTGTATTTTGATGTATTAAAAACACCGATCATCTGACCCATCACCTGAGTGCCGACTTTGCCGAAATCAAAAGCGAAACCACCAGGGGTCGCCAGTTTCGGCATATAGACGATTTCAATACGATCAATATAAACAGAACCGACCCCACTGGTATTGCCCAAGGCCAATCGGGTAATACGTGATAGGTCGATTGGCGTTTTTATTTTTCCCTTATAAGGTCTGTTTTCCTCGCCACGCCAGAGGCCGCCAGCGACATCAATGTCAATGGTCTTCTCGCCGGGCGGTACGCCAAAGACGTTCTGATGGCGTTCATGAAAACGCTTGTGATGATCGGTTAATTCAAAACTGACGGTTATGATTTTCTGCTTATTGGGATTGTACACATGCAGACGAATGTAGCTGGCCCCCTTCCAGTTGCGCGTCTTGAAGACACTGGAGGCGAGCACCAGACCGGGGTCAATACGCAGGCTTCGTTTACCGTCTTTCTTCCATTGCGTCGAAAAACTGATCTCGCCCTTGTGATTCGGCGGCCATTTGTCAAGCGGAAAGTCGGTTTCATAATCCTGGACCAGGGTGGTTTTTTCTTGAGCCATAGTTGGCAAGCCTCCAATAATACAAAATATCAGGATCAATGTATGTTTCATAATTATGCTTTCCTTACGTTTGGGAATTAACGAACACAGCCGGGAAAAGTCTCACCCTGGATATGAAAATATTCGGGGCCCTCTCCTTCGCCATTGTACCTGTGTTTACTGGACATGTAGGAAAGGGCTATGGCCCGTCGCCAGGTGTCCGAGATGTTGGGTGCCGTATAATGTGGAAGCAACGAATGAAAAAATAAGCCGCTCCCTGCTTTCATCGGCGCCATGATGATGTCATCGAGATCATAACAAGCTTCTTCAATAGTTAATTCACCCGTTACATTTGTATGAGCTAAAGGGCCCAGTTTATGGGCGCCAGGAAGAACACCCATACAGCCGTTTTCGACCGTTGCATCATCAATGGCAAACCAACATGAACAAAGACTCATGGGTTCTATGGGCCAATATGGAGAATCCTGATGCATGCTCTTGGCGGACCCGACCCCGGGCGGTTTTACCAGGATGTCGTTACGAAACAATTTGATGTCCGGACCTAAAATTGTTTCGATTACGCCAAGGATATTCGGATGGCTTCCAAGTTTCCTATACAGGGCATCATGTTGAACCAATTTGCCGATTTTTCGGATACCATCTCCCGGATGTTCCACGGTTATTTCACCCTGTTCGACTGAAGGTTCAGTCTGGAAAATCGCCATACCGCGATCTCGTTCCCCATGGGTGTAGTCACGCAAACGGTCCTGGAGTGCCTTTATTTCGTCTGGGGATACCAGGTTCTCGACAATTAAAAAGCCATCTTTCTCATAGTGCGCTAAATCTGATTTGCCGACATTCATTTGATACCAAGTTTGCAAATAACCATTAATAATTCAATTAGGGAAAATCGTTTTAGTTCGTTCATTTTTTTGCCCCAACTCCATTAACTGGAATCCCATAATATTCCTAAATCCTATTAAAAAACCGTCACTTTATTTTAGTACGTCCAGCTAACATGTTAGAAGAGACATAGTCGGTTATTCTCCATTCGAAAAGTTGTTTGCGACACACGCTGAACCATATAACTATATTATTAATATATAAGCATTATGCAAGCCCATGGGAAAAGATTCCAGGTAACATGGGTTAGCCTGATTAATTCAACTCGTTCACTTTTTCAGGTCGAAATCGGGAAATTTTTCAGTGAGGTGCAATTTCTCAGGCCCATCGGAGCAGGTGCGTTTGCCATCGACGACGGGAAGGTTGCGATACTGGGGAATAAGCGCGGGTCTGTTTTGTGCGGCTGCCAGGGCCACAAGGCAGGTAACTTTCTTGTCTGTATAATCGCTGTCGTTAAATAAGTTTCGCTGTTCATCCGGATCCTTATTAAGATCGAAGAGCTGGCCACAGGGATCACCATCGAAAAGTGTCAATCTAAAACCATCCCCACTGACGATGGTCTGCATAAGATTAAATGCGACCAGCACGTCATCCCATTTTTCTTCTTTAGTTTCACCACGGCATTCTCCTGCAAATGTTTTTCCTTCAAGTGGCGGCCGGAGATCGGCAGGAACGTTGGCAAAGTCGCAGATACTCGGAAAGAAATCAAGGGTGCAAACAAGTTCATTCGACACATTCGGTTTAATGCCTGGGCCGGAAACCAACAGGGGACAGCGAATGGCACTGTCGTACGGCTTGTAACCTTTGCTCAGCAATTGGTGGTCGCCAAGCATTTCTCCATGATCAGTGGTGAAGATGATCATCGTATCATCAGTTAAATCATTTGCCTCAAGAAAGTCGACGATGCGACCGACTTGTTCATCAAGCAATTTCAGCGAACCGTGAAATAGGCTGCGCAGCTTGCGAATCATCGGCAGATTTTCGCTGATCGCATCAAAACCGAAATCTTGTCGACACTTTTCGAGTGTGGCACAGTTGTCGGCCGGCCAGGTGGCGGGTATAGGGTCAGGCATATCATCCGGATCAAACATCGATGCGTAGGGTTCGGGCGGGTCATAGGGGTCATGGGGATCGACATAGGAAACTAAACAGAAAAAGGGCTGTTCGTTTTTCGCATCCATCCGTCCCTGCATATAATCGAGAGCTGAATTGGTGATGAATCGGCTCTGGTGAATCTCGGGCGGCAATGGCGATGTGTACATCGCCGAAAAGCCAGATGCTTTTTGCAAGGGCAGCAGAATCTCTGCGCGTTTTTTCTGTAGTGCGTCCCGCTGGCATTCCGCTTCAGTCATTGCTTCGCAAAGTGGCGGGTAGGGGCGGCAAAAGGCGATGGCGGTTTCATAGTGCTCAGGATGCTCGGTCTTGATCCAGTCCGTATAGGCGCCCCAACGGGTATCATCGCTGATAACGCTTTCATCGAAACCGAGGTACTTAACATTTTCTTTTAAAGGCACCGTCATTGGCGCATCATGAAATTTTCCAAAGCCGCCGGTGTGATAACCATGCTGCTGCAGCACGTGGGCGTAGCTTGGCATATCCCGCGGATGCTGAAAATTGTTCCAGATCACGCCGTGAATACTGGGCGACCGTCCTGTCAGGAAGGTCGCTCTGCTTGGGCTGCAAACAGGGCTGGTCGCATAGCAGCGATCAAATCGCAAGCCGCGTTCGGCAAGCGCATCGAGTACCGGTGTTGAAGCGACACCGCTGCCGTAACAGCCCAGCGATGCTGCAGCCAGCTGGTCGGCCATAATAAAAACAATATTCATGAGTTAGCTCCAGGACTAAAATTGTGCCGTGATGCAATTCGACCTCTATCGATTAAGCCAAGTTGATATCCATTTTCAGGGGTCTATATCGCTTCTTTTTTCTGAATATTAACCGGTTTTATTTGTCTTGGCCGGCTTGCATATTTCATTATATGCTATATTATTACTATATCAAGCATTTGTAAAGATAAATGCCCAAGGAGACGCACTTTGAACAGCTCAATTCCTAATACTAGAGACAGCCAACCAGGTTTTTGTATTATCACAAGTAGGATATTGATCATGAAACGAGGTCGTTTTTTTACTTTGATTGAGTTGCTTGTGGTTATTGCTATTATTGCTATCCTCGCATCAATGCTTTTACCGGCCCTTGGTAAGGCGAAGTCCAAGGCCAGGAGCGTCATTTGCTTGATTAACATGAAGCAGTCCTTTATGGCTACAGCATCTTACCGCGATAGCTACGATAACATTATGCCCATGGCTGTGGAACGGTTTTGGTCCTGTGCTACGGTTCCAGGCTTGGCCGGAGGTGGTCTGGGATTTACCTGGCCTGGCCTGCTCTACAGCTCAGGTGAATTAAATTTGGCAGACCTCGACGGCATGCAGTGTCCGGGTACCGAATATCGCGTGCCCGACGAGAGCGTTCTGTACGTGGGGCCGGCCGGCGGCAGTTGGCCTTCATTTTCAATAAGCGCCACAATGATGGGGCATTACTACGCTTCGCGCTCGATACCCTGGTCTTTGCCCGGGCCGACCAGCTGTCAACCCCTTTGGGGGGTCGAACGTCTGG
>JABSQK010000281.1 GCA_013215875.1 Lentisphaeria bacterium | reverse complement strand
CCTGTTATAAAAACCCCAAATCTAGACCGCCTGGTCAACGAAGGTACAGCATTTACCAATGCCTTTACACCCTCGCCTGTCTGTAGTCCGGCGCGGCAATGTTTTCAATACGGGCTCTATCCGGGAAAGACTGGCCAGGCAAGCCACGGCCAATGGATGCCAGACAATGGAAACAGTTATCCGGAAATACTGTCTCGTGCTGGCTACCACACCAAAGCAATTGGCAAGTGTCACTTTTCCCCGGGCGGCAGAGAAACCATGCGTGGATTTGATGAACGCATTACCCAGGAAGAGTGCCAAAACGATATCGATGCAGATGACTACTTAGGATGGTTGCACGAAAATAATCTGGATACATATGAAGCCCATGGTGCCCGCGGCGACATGTATTATATTCCACAGATTGCCACTCACCGCGATGGCGCACATCCGACCGGGTGGATCGGCGATCGTAGTGTCGAGTTTATCGAAGAAGCATCAACACAGGGTAAACCCTGGATGCTCTACAGCAGTTTCATTCACCCGCATCCGCCCTTTGCACCACCCAAACCCTGGCACAAGCTCTACCGGCCAAATGACATGCCGATGCCCTTTGTACCCGATGATAGCGAATCGATGTACACCTGGATAAACTACCACCAGAACCGTTATAAATGGCGTGATAATGGTATAGACTATAACCTGCTGCGTACCATAAAAGCGTACTACTATGCAGCGATCAGTTTTGTGGATTATCAGGTAGGAAAAATGCTTGATGCACTGGAAAAGAACGGACAACTGGACAACACCTTAATTGTCTTTTCGTCGGACCATGGTGAATACCTCGGTGATTACCACTGCTTTGGTAAGCGATCCATGCATGATTGTTCATCAAAAGTTCCTTTCATTGTACGTTATCCGGAGCGCTTTGCTGCGAACCAACAATGCGATAGTCCCGTTAGTCTGGTCGACCTGCTGCCGACATTTGCCGCCACCGCTGGAGCCGATATTAAAGGTGTGGAACTTGATGGTATCGATGTCGCCACTGTCGCAGATGGCAGTGCAGATCGGGAGATGGTCTTTTCGCACTTTGGCGCAACGCTCAATGAGCAAGCGGGTCATGCGATATACATGGCAGTAAATAAAACGCACAAATACGTTTACTCAACCGGGGATAAAAAAGCCTGGCTCTTTGATCGCGTCGACGATCCGCAAGAAAGTCATAGCATTGCCGATAGTAGCGACGGCGTACCCATTGCCTCTGTAATGAAACAGGCCCTGCTTGCACACTTACAGGTACAAGGCGTAAGATGTGCATTTACCGAGAGCCCAGACGGATTGGATTGGGCCGATATAGAACCCAAAGATATGAGCGACCTCGATGACCCGGATGCCAATCTATTGCTTCAGGATTACCCGACCTACGACTTGGGTTTGCCAGAGTATAAGTAGGACCCATGGATTAGCAGGATTCTAGCCTAGTGCTCTGTCACGGCTTAAATTTAGGGTTGCTTGCTTGAATTTTTGATGCCACAGTTCACTTGGAAATTATAGTCAGTAACGCGTTACTGCTATGATTGAAAGTGAACTGTGCTGGCGCAAAAAGTCTGCAAGCCCTCCGGGGCAAGGATCTTTTCTCCGTCAGCGGCGTCGCTGCAAAAGCATGATGCCTGCATCACTTTCTTTAACAGTTCCTTGCTGACAAATAAAATCTCTCTTGTGCCAACCCTAAAATTTATTTGTGACAGAGCACTAGATCTTTGATTCAAGCAAAATAAGTGCTACTATTAAGTCATGTCAAAAATCACGAGTAGCGACAAGGAGCACGCCATTGAACCCCACCATAACAATAACAACCCTCGGCACTAGCCACGGATCACACACAGCCACTCGCTTCAATTCATCCACCTTATTTGAAGTCGGAAATGACCTTTATTTAATCGACGCAGGCGCCCCCGTTGAGGGGCTCCTTATTCGAGCGGGAAAGGACATTTCCGCCATCAAAGCTGTTTTTTTAACCCACATGCACAACGACCATGTTGGTGGTCTGCCTGGGCTCATCAAACAACTCATCAAAGAGGGGAGGGATGGCCAACACACCGATATTTATTTGCCGGAAGAATGTGCAGGCGATGGCCTGGAGGCCTGGTTAAAGGCGCAGCGACTTGCTTGGCCAACGCCGTTGATCGATTTACACATCACACGTGAAGGGTCAGTCTATGCAGATGACAAGCTAGCGGTTAGCGCACAGCCTACCCGGCACCTTCTTCAAGAAAATGGAGAGCCGGGAAGCTTCTGCTATGTGTTGACAGTAGACGGAAAAACCATCGTTTACAGTGGTGACTTGACGGCCGACTTCTCTGACTTTCCGTGGCAAGCAGGAGCCCTTCCCTGCGATCTCTGCATCACAGAGGCCACCCATTACCCCATTGAAAAAGCATTGCCAATTCTGGCTGACGCACCTATTCGGCGCCTGATTTTTAATCATATCGGCGACAATTGGCATGGCGGGGGAGAAGCCGAATTAATCGAACACATCAGTTGCCTACCCTATCCTTGTGAAATAGCGGAAGATGGCAGTACATTTTATATTTAAAGACTTACATGCTCGCAAGCTTTCAGCTTAGCAAGCATTAGGGGCAGTACTTGAGGCTCGTGAACTCCGTTTACTCCGATTCGTTGGCTGGCGGCACTTCGCCTTGAGCCTCACCGTCTTGAGTTCCTTCAGTCTTTTGCTTCAATTTTTTCTGCCGCTTCTCTTCTCTTTTTTTCTTTTTCGCAATTTCTTTCTGTCTTTTTTCATACGAGTAATTAGATTTTGCCATTATACGTCTCTTTTTTTTATTAAACTATCGCTAGTCTTAGTATTAAGCATAAACCGCCTTATACCAATCCTACCTTATTTATATTTAAATTTTAATATTTATTCTCATTATATTATGCTTTACGATAGTTCGATAGAAAGGCAGCTCAACATTCCCACGGAGCAGCCTAGAAAAATGTCAGGAATGCCCGGGTGACATCATAGTCATTATTAACGACAGGAATGAATGACCATTTATCAAAGGCGGTACATGGATGGCTAATGCCGCTGCAAATCATATCACCGATCTGTAAATCAATGGATTCATCAAATTTAAAAAATGCATGCTGGTCATTTAGTGCTGTAATTGTTGCTCCTGAAATATCCTGCCAGTCCCCATTGCGGTACGATTTTAAGGGTGTAGGCATCGCCACATCAAATGGTGCATCGCGTCGACCCATGGTTAATAAGGCCAAGCCTTTCTCCGGAATGGATTGCACATACGACCAAATTTCTAAAGCGGGTTTCAAGGGTTCGCACCAGTGACGTTTATCGCTTAGGGCTTTTTCCTGAAAGTTTTCATAACCCTTGTGGTCGTGAGTAATGTAACAACCGGAACGAATAACAATGCGTTTATTAGGCAAATCTATCCCCCCAAATATTTCAACAACCTGGTCAAAAAATGCAGAGCCACCGGCCGAGAGAATCACTTCATCCAGCTCGCCAATAAAGTCCAGAGAGTCACAGAGACTGACCACTTTGTTTAATAAATTCTGGACTTTTTTCAAGTCCGCATCGCTCAAGCCAACGAGACCCTCAAATGCCTCGATTCCAGCAAAGTTAAGGTGCGTTGATTGATGTACTTTATAGGCTAGGTCCTGAGCGACAGAAAGTTCTCGAATCCCTGTCCGTCCCGCTTCCATGCCCAGTTCAAGGAGCACATTCAACGGGCGCTTTAGTCCGAGTGAGCTAAGCATTTTTTCTAAATAATCAAAATGCTCATGCGAATCAAGTAAACAGTAAAACTCAAAATTTTCATCGGCATTTAGTTCATCCACAACGAAACGAATATTTTGTTTGCCGACGAGTTGGTTTGCCATAAGAATTCGCTCCACCCCAAATTTGCGATAGACCTGCATTTGATTCGCAGTTGCAGCAGTCATGCCCCAGGATCCATGGTCGAGCTGGATCTGAAATATTTGTGGACACATAGTTGTTTTTCCATGGGGTGCTAAGGACACATTATTTTCTGCAATGTAGTTTGAAAAGTTTTTCGAATTAGTAAGTAATACATCCTCCTTAATGAGCAACAAAGGAAGCGGCAAATCTTCTTTCAGCACATTCCAGTTTTTAGCGCCAACATCAGAGAGCTTGAATGGTTCGCAATTTCCGGGTACACCTTTTGTTAAGGATGTGATCTCGGTATCTAGTATCTCTTTTAAATTCATTTGTTCCGTAATTCCCATATGATTTGTTGTGCTGTTGATCCACCATCGATGTAGATCATCTGCCCGGTGATATAACTGGACAAGGAAGATGCTAAAAAGCAGGCTGCTCCAGCAATATCCTCTGGGCTGCCAATGTGCCCCAGCGGAATTTGATTTTCTATCAGTTTTACTTTTTCCGGGTGGTCCTTCACTCCGGAGCTCATCGGCGTGTAGACCAAACCCGGGGCAATGCCATTCACACGGATTCCCATAGGTGCTAATTCTACAGCGAGCGATTTGATCAGCATAAGGATGGCGCCTTTGCTTGTATCGTAGAGCACACTGCCCTTTTCGGCCTGTATGCTATTGGTCGAGCCCGTGCAGATGATGCTTGGATTTTCCTGACTGTCTCCGACCAATTTTGCAAACGCTTGCGATAAGAGAAAGTAGCCACGCACATTAAGGTTAAATGTTTTATCAAAGTCCTCAAAACTATTGTCAAAGAAGTCTGCCTTGTCTACAAAACAACCGGCATTATTGATGAGGCAATCTAAACCACCGAGTACGTCCGCTGCATCGGCAATTAGTTTTTCGGGTACATCTACTTGTGATAAATCTGCTAATAAATAATGAATCTCGCCACGCTTTTTTAAGTCGGCCAAATCATCCTCAGACAGACTATGTGTATGTGAGTTAATGACGACTTTTGCACCATAGTCAAGCATTAGTTTGGCTATCTCCAGGCCAATGCCAGTAGAGCCACCTGTGATTAAAACTTTATGTCCGTCTAAGCCTTTCATTAATTAGTCCTCGTACAATGCAATGCAGTCCAACTCGAAAAGGAGCATCGTGCCTAGGCAATTGATAATGGTGGATCGAGATGGCTGGGCAACAGAAAAATACTCGCGATAGATCTCATTATACTGTTTTATATCGTCCTGGTTTTGCACATACGATTTTATGTTGATGACCTGGTCCAACGAACTTCCCGATGCTTCCAAAACTGCTTTTAGATTTGCAATAGAGCGGCGCATTTCTTCTTCGAAGCTACCCCTTATAATTGCGCCTGTTTCAGAATCGACAGAAGCCTGGCCTGAAACAAAAACAAAACCATTGGCTTTTACTGCTGAACAAAACGGTAAGTCAGATACCGCACCTGCATTAATTCTTTCCATAATCAATATCCTCATTTATAATGTGCTTAAAAATTAAAAGACTCATACGTTATATTCCAGTGGCCTAAATCGTTCAAAAGTTAGGAAATGGTATTTTCATGAGCCTAATATGTCCCTGCTGTTGATAGGTGCAAGGCTGAAATATTCTAGATTATAAATATTGCTAAACTTTTTAATACCAACTTTACTGCTCCGAGAGACACTTTAATTAAAGTGATGTCGACGGGAACTGCGAAACATTTACATCATTGAATATCGACGAGCGGCTGCTAATTTTCGAAGACGGGAAATTACTGCGCAGCATCAGCGATCCTGATTTTCATCCGCACTTTGAAGAACTTCGGGAAACTGTTATAGTTTAGATAAATAAAAAGGTTTCTACCATGCAAGCTATTACTGAAGAAGATTTAACTCAGTTTCACCGCGATGGCTATATCGTCTTGCGTGAGCTCATCCCCAGCTCCCTACTGGCCGATCTGCGCAAACAGGCGGTTATTGCTAAAGGGATTATCCAGGAAGAAAAAGGCGGCCAAGTCCAGCGCCTGCAGCCCGTATCAAATTACGCGGAACAACTCGACCAGAAGGTTTTTCAGGATTACCTCGACCTGCCCGAGATGCAGGAGGGTATCAACACCGTCCTGTCACCCCGCCACTATCCCAGCGCCCTTGATATACTGGGGATCTTTTTTGAACCGCGTGAACGCCCCTGGGGTTCCGGCTGGCACCGGGATGTCAATGAAGAGAGCTCTCGTCTGACCCACGAGGAATTCATCCGAATGATTGCCGACCCGATGGGTTGTGTCCAGGTCAACTCAGCCCTCTACGATGATGTCAGCACATGGTTTGTGCCGGGCAGTCATCACCGCGGCACAGACATACCGGGAGAGACTACGGCGGCTTACGCTTATGAAGATGCCTGTAAAAATCCCGATGCCTCTTTCGAAGAATGCGAACGCGCCTGGCAACGGCACGCTTCTGCTATGCCGGGCGGCGTGCAACTCATTCTGAACGCTGGCGACATCGCACTCTACCGGGCCCAGGGCTGGCATTGCGGTAATTATCATCCAAGTCGGCCACGCGCGACCATGCATTATGTGGTCGGCACTGAAAAATTCTATAAGTGGTGGCGCGCCTGGTTTGGCGCTGATGATGGCCCCGTTGTATTTGAGGGCTTTTAACATGAATACCGATATCCATCGCAAAATTGTAAACCCCGCTGAGGTCGACCTAGAATCACCGGGGCGGCGTGATTACCAGGTCCGCTTCGAACATCCGAGCATCTGGGGAAATTACTTTGTTCCGCTTACCGTGATTGTCGGACCACAGACTGAAGCCGGTCAGGGCATGGTCGCCATCGGTTCGACCCATGGCAATGAGTACGAGGGACCTGTAGCCATCAAACGCAT
>JABSQK010000280.1 GCA_013215875.1 Lentisphaeria bacterium | reverse complement strand
TCACATCAAGGACCTCGAGAAGTTTTTGCCAGCGAAAGAAACTTACAAATACAGCCACCCCATAAAGCAAGATAGCGATAATAAACCAGGTGATATTGATCCTGGAAAATTCCTTAGCCAGGTCAATTTTGCTGCTTGAAATAATTTTGTAAAGGAGCAACCCACTGAGTGAAAAGCCAAGCCCGCAGCGAATAAATGTCCAGATGTGTTTTTTTGCTTTTTGTGACATATTTTAGTGTTTTTCGAAGGGGTCCTGACGTTTATAGCGCTCTTCTAAATAAAGGCGGTATTCGCCTTCGGGCATTTCTTTGATTAAGTCATCGAGCTGCTCTTTATCGATGAAATTCATATGGAAGGCGATTTCCTCAGGGCAGGATATTTTGAGACCTTGTCGCGCCTGTATTGTTGCTATAAAATCGGATGCTTCGAGTAAACTGCTATGTGTGCCCGTATCAAGCCAGGCGATTCCGCGGCGCAGGATATTTACATTTAATTTTTTCTCATTCAGATAATGAACATTTACATCGGTAATTTCGAGTTCCCCGCGCTCGGATGCTTTTAGCTTTTCAGCAACTTCTATAACAGAATTATCATATATATACAGTCCGGGTACACAATAATTACTTTTAGGAGCGGCCGGTTTTTCTTCTATGCCTACAACCTTGCCTGAAGAATCAAATTCGACCACGCCGTAACGCTCAGGGTCTTTTACATAATATCCGAATATCAGTCCGCCACCTGAAAAAGTTTCAACGATTGAAGCAAGTTGCATATTGCCATAAAAGATGTTGTCGCCTAGGATAAGTGTCACATTATCATCCCCGATAAACTCCTTGCCGAGAAGAAAAGCCTGGGCAATTCCTTCTGGTTTTTCCTGGACTTTATAGCTGATGTTAATGCCCCATTTCTCTCCGGTACCAAGAAGCGCTTCAAAACGGGGAAGATCCTGTGGTGTAGAGATAAGCAATATATCTTTTATTCCACCGATCATAAGACTGCTCAGTGGATAGTAAATCATCGGCTTATCATAAACAGGTTGTAATTGTTTGCTGGCTGTTAAGGATATCGGATAAAGCCTGCTTCCCGCTCCTCCAGCAAGAATGATTCCTTTCATTATTTAGCCGCTTTGTCTGTTTTGATATAATGAATAAGATCTGCAAGAATAAAAAATGCTTCTATATTCATGAAATCCGGAATCTCAAGTTCTTCCTCTTCATCCTCATCTTTATTTTTATCTTTATCAACGACAGTCTTATTTTTCGGTTTACTGCGATCTCTGAATACGACAGCAGTTGTAACCTTTGACCATTTTTTATCTTCAGCGCGAAGTTTTATACGAGCATCTTTATTCAGGGATAAATTTTTCATTGATTTACGTTCTGCAAATAAAGCGATTTGTTTTTTGAGTTTCTGCCATTCCGCATTTTTCTCTAAGCGTTTTGCAGAATTTGCTTTTACTCGTGCGGTGTATTTGCTCGTACTGGCAAATGTGACTTCATAGCTAAGTTTGTCGATTTCATCCCATTCTAGAGCATTGGGCAATAAATGTTCGCCCATTTTCATATGGTCAAAAAATGAATCCATTATAATATCTGGAACAACTCCTTTTATTTGAGTCGAATGTCCGCTAATACGATAAAACTTTGCCATGGTAAATTTGAGTGCACCTGCACCGGGTTTCATCTTTTTCAGTTGCTCCATGTTTTCCAAACGTAATACCTGTTGAACAGTCCCTTTACCATGCGTTCGTTTATCGCCGATGATAATTCCACGCGAATAGTCTTTTATTGCACCCGCAAAGATCTCCGAAGCAGACGCACTGTTATGGTCAATCATCACGACCAATGGAAGATCGAATGCAAAGCCCTTATCGCTGTCTTTTCTTATCGTGGCTTTTCTGCCTGGATAGCGAACTTGCACGACGGGTCCCTTTGGAATGAACAGCCCGGTCAATGAAATAGATTCTTCTAAACTGCCACCGCCATTACCACGAAGGTCGAGAACGAGTCCTTCGATATTGTCTTCTTTCTGCATCTTCTCGATTAATTTTTTCACATCGCGAGTGGTGCTTTTGGCATTGGGATCATTGTTGCGCAAGCCTTCCCAATCTGCATAAAAACTTGGCAGATAAATGTAAGCGAGCTTTTTGACTTTATTATTCGGTAACTTTATCGTTTTAACTTCGCCCCATGCAGCGGAATCTTCCAACTTAATCTTTTCACGAAAAATGGAGATGACATGAGGAATTGCACCGCGTGATTTTATAACCGTCAGGCGGACTTCAGTGCCTATCTCACCACGAATTAATCGAACAACTTTATGCAAGGGCATATTCGTAACATCGACAGGTTCTGCATCGCCTTGCGAGACGTAGGAAATGAGATCGTTCGGTTTTAATTCGCCGCCTTTTTCTGCGGGTCC
>JABSQK010000028.1 GCA_013215875.1 Lentisphaeria bacterium | reverse complement strand
GCACCTTTTAACCTTGAACATTTTAACCTTGCACCTTTTCTAAAACTACTTCTTCACCGGCAAATAATTTATATAATGTTCATCGGTGATCACTGACGATACAATTTTTTTAATGATGTTTGGAAAGTTTTGTCGGAGCTCATTGAGTAAGGCAAAGAATGCTTCATTGTTTGGGGTATAGACTTCGAACTCAAGGTCCGCCATGCCGACTGCTTTTGTTATATAAATGGTTTCGATGCAGCTTAATAAATATGTGATCAGTTTGTCGTAGTGTTTACCGGAATGTTCTTCGAGATTTAGAAATACCTTCGAGTGGAAATAGCCCAGGAGATTTGGATCCAGTCGTACTTGGTAGCCGAGTATAACATTTTCTTTTTCGAGTTGTTCAACATGCCGCTTTACGAGTGCCGGCTGCAATGACGTTTCATCGGCAATTTGTTTGTAACCTATGCGGCCTTCTTTTGTAAGACAACCAAGGATATCGAGATCTTTTTCGCCTAGCTCTCGTGGCTCTTCCACCTTGCCGACCAATAAATGACTTGGGTCTTTTTTCGAATTCAGAAACTTGTATTTTAAATGATAAATTTGGGTGGATACAGAAATTTTCTTATCGAGAAGAAATTTACCAAATGACTCAAGAATTTCCTGCAGAAAAATTTCGAAATCAAAAATTCCTGTGGCCCAGACGATGATGCAAAAATCCCACTCACCTTCATGCTGTACCACCCAGCTGACCATTTTATGCGATTGGCAATATTCGATAAACTGATTTTTTCGCTCGAGACTTAAATTATCAAACTTTAAAAAGAGCCGGTAATAAAAATACCCAAGCTTGTAGGGATTTAGAATCGTATAATAACCACGTATCACGCCACGGTCTTCTAAAGAGTCCAATGTATATGCGACCACTTGCCGGGATAATCCCAAAGTTTCAGCAATCTGTGCGCCGCTTTGCCGTGCATCTAATCCGAGTGATACCAGGATGGCACGTTCTTTTTCTGTTAGATCCATATGGTACATTTTGACATAATTGCGATAAATCTATATAATAACTAAGATATGTCAAACTATATTTAAATAATATTGACAAAACCCCTTTTTTTCTTTGTTTAAGAATATATAGTGAGATTCAATTTTCATCATAAGGAAGGGTTTAATTATGACAAAGAAAGAAGCAGTAGCTTACTTAAAGAAAAATGATATCCAGTTTATTCTGGCACAATTTGTTGATATACATGGTGTGGCTAAAACGAAATCTGTACCCGTGGATCATCTTAATATGATACTTACTGATGGCGCTGGATTTGCAGGCTTTGCTATTTGGGGATATGGCACCGGACCCGATGGACCCGACTTGATGTATAAGGGCGATTTGAAGACCCTGGTAAAAATGGATTGGATGCCAGGCTACGCACGCATCGTTTGCGATGGACATGTAAATGATAAACCCTACGAATACTGCTCTCGGGTTGTCTGCAAAAATGCCATGGACAAACTCAAGAAAAAAACAGGCTTCACACTTTTTAGCGGGCTTGAACCGGAATTCTATCTTTTGAAAAAAGATCCAGTGACTGGCAAACCAAGCCCTGCAATGGATAGCGACACCCTTGAAAAACCCTGCTATGATTATCAGGGGCTTTTTGATGCAAGTGATTTTATTACGGACCTGGTATCATGTGTGATGGAAAGCGGTCTCGATGTGTATCAGATCGATCATGAAGATGCCAACGGACAATTTGAAATTAACTTTACCTATTCAGATGCGGTAACGAGCAGCGACCGTTATATCCTGTTTAAGATGGCTGCAAGTTCCATCGCAAAACATCATGGGTATTTGGCGAGCTTTATGCCAAAACCGTTTTCCAATAAAACAGGCAATGGTATGCACATGCATTTGTCTATGGGCAATGGCAAAACCAAGAATGCATTTTCTGATGATAAGGATAAGCGCGGCCTGGGTCTTTCTAAATTGGCTTATCAATTTATGGCTGGAGTTCTTAAACATTCCAGAGCCATATCTGCTATTTCTTGTCCGACTGTAAATTCCTATAAGCGCCTGGTTGTTGGTGGCGCAGACTCCGGAGCAACATGGGCGCCGGCATTTATTTGTTATGGCGATAACAATCGTACTGCATCCGTACGCGTGCCTTATGGGCATCTGGAAGTTCGCAATATCGATAGCTCTGCAAATCCCTATCTTGTCACCGCTGCTCTCATTGAAGCAGGGCTTGATGGCATAGAAAATGATCTGGATCCGGGTGAGCCTAGCAACCTGAATCTGTACGAGACCAGTGCGGCACAACGCAAAAAGCTCGGCATAGGCCAGCTTCCACAGAGCCTGGATGAAGCGCTGGATTGTCTGGAAAAAGATACGGTTGTGAAATCTGCCTTGGGGGACAATTTATCCAAGTGCTTTATCGATATCAAGCGACAAGAAGCATTGAGCTATGCCCGCCATGTGTCCGATTGGGAAATCGAAAAGTACCTAACTTTTTATTAATCTTAAGGATATTTAACTATGTGTGGAATCGTCGGATTATATCTGAAAAATACGTCATTGAAATCACAATTGGGTGAGCATTTCGCTACCATGCTGATTGGCATGACCGATCGTGGGCCCGATAGCGCAGGGCTGGCAGTGTATCATGACACTGTAGATGAAGGCCAGGTGAAATTAACCCTGCAGTGTTTGGGCAAGGATTTAGATTGGACCGAAATAGGTTCCGTTCTTGAAACTGTTTTTCAGGCCAAGGTAAATTATAATTCCAACTACATCAGCATTAGTGTTGCTGAGGATCAAGAGGGCATACGAGAATGGCTGGCAGAAAACCACCCTGATGTAAAAGTCATGAGTGAAGGGCAGAGCATCGAAATTGTCAAAGAGGTGGGCACCCCTGAATCTGTGGTAAACCGTTTTAATGTGCGGGAAATGCAAGGTTCTCATATCATTGGGCATACGCGCATGGCAACAGAATCGGCAGTAACAACATCTGGCTCACATCCATTTACAACAGGCCATGACTTTTGCCTGGTACACAACGGCTCGCTATCAAACCACAACCGCCTTCGCAAACATCTCTCGCAACATTGTGGAATTACGTTTGAAACGGAAAACGATTCCGAAGTGGCTGCGGGTTATTTAACCTATCAATTGCAACAAGGTAAAACATTGCACGAAGCACTGACATCAGCGCTCGATGATTTGGATGGCTTTTACACATTTGCGATTGGAACCAAAAACGGCTTTGCTGTACTGCGCGATCCTGTCGCATGTAAACCTGCAATACTCGCTGAAACGGATGACTGGGTAGCCATGGCATCTGAATACACATCCCTCGCTGATTTGCCTGGAATTAAAGATGCCAAGCTCTGGGAACCGGAACCTGCAACTGTCTATACATGGGGAGACGTCTAATGAGTGCTGAAACATTTAATTTACTCGAAACAGAATTGCGCTCGCTGAACGATCGTTTGCATCATCTGGATTTAGCGAAAGATCCCGACCATTTTATTGTCGAAGAACCCAGGGGCAAACATAATATTGCCTGTGGACTGACCGATGAAATTACCGTCGACATCAAAGGACATGCCGGTTACTACTGTGCCGGTATGAATCAACGGGCAACGCTAACCATTCATGGAAACTGTGGCGTTGGTGTTGCTGAAAATATGATGTCTGGAACTGTGCGGGTTGAAGGCAGTGCCAGCCAATCCGCTGGTGCTACTGGCAATGGCGGGCTACTGGTTATCAATGGTAATGCAGCCGCACGCTGCGGAATATCCATGAAGGGCATCGCCATTGTTGTTCGTGGATCCGTCGGCCATCTCAGTGCATTCATGGCACAGGCCGGCAATCTTGTCGTCTGTGGTGATGCAGGAGACAGTCTTGGCGATTCGATTTACGAAGCAAAACTTTTTGTTGCCGGGGAAGTAAAAAGCCTGGGTGCGGATTGCATAGAAAAAGAAATGCGCCCTGAACATCTCGAAACTGTGACTGTCTTGTTGAAGCAAGCGGGTATTGATGATGTGGATCCCAAATCATTCAAGCGCTATGGCTCGGAACGCAAGCTCTATAATTTTAATATTGATAACGCAGATAAGTACTAGGAGAACGCTATATGTCTACAGATAATAGTTGGATGAGGGAATCAGATCTTTTCGACCGTGCGACCATTCACGAAATTCAACGTGCCGCTCGCGAAGGAATGTATTCCATACGTGGTTTTGGCGCTAAGCGAAAATTACCACATTTTGATGACCTCTTATTTTTGGGTGCGAGTATGTCACGCTACCCACTCGAAGGCTATCGCGAGAAGTGCGATACAGATGTACTCCTCGGAACTCGTTTTGCTAAAAAACCGATTCACCTGAAAATTCCGATTACCATTGCCGGTATGAGTTTTGGGGCGCTTTCAGCAAATGCCAAAGAAGCATTGGGCCGCGGTGCCAGCGAAGTTGGAACAAGTACCACAACAGGTGATGGCGGCATGACACCGGAAGAACGGCTCTCATCCAAACATCTTGTCTATCAAATTCTCCCCTCACGTTATGGCATGAATCCCGATGATTTGCGTAAGGCTGATGCCATTGAGATCGTTGTCGGACAGGGCGCTAAGCCCGGTGGCGGCGGCATGCTGCTCGGCCAAAAGATTAGTGATCGTGTCGCGGATATGCGTACACTGCCTAAAGGCATCGATCAGCGCAGTGCTTGCCGGCACCCGGATTGGACTGGCCCCGATGACTTAACAATTAAAATTAATGAGTTGCGTGAAATTACCGATTGGGAAACACCGATCTATGTAAAAGTTGGCGCAACACGGACCTATTATGATACCATGCTGGCGGTGAAGTCCGGTGCAGATGTCATCGTTGTCGATGGTATGCAGGGTGGTACTGGAGCGACTCAGGATATTTTTATTGAACATGTGGGCATTCCGACATTGCCAGCAGTGCGCTTGGCAGTAGAAGCACTACAGGAAATGGATATGCATCGCAAAGTTCAACTGATTATTTCAGGCGGAATTCGTAATGGAGCCGATGTTGCCAAAGCGATGGCAATGGGTGCAGATGCTGTTTCTATTGGTACAGGTGCCCTGATAGCTTTGGGATGTAACAGTCCTGAGCATGAAGAGGAATACCAGAAAATGGGTACTTCGGCAGGATTTTATGATCAGTATCAAGCGGGCCAGGACCCGGCAGGTATCACCACTCAGGACGAAGAACTCGGTGCGAGGCTCGATCCTGAACTTGGTGGACGGCATCTGGCAAATTATCTCAGAACAATGACCCTTGAAGCACAGACACTGGCGCGCGCATGTGGTAAATCGCACATACGAAATTTAGAACCCGAAGATCTAGTTGCTACGACACTGGAATCTGCTGCCATGGCTAAGATACCACTCTGTGGTACAAGTTGGTACCCGGGTTGTGATAAGGATTTTTAATCTGTGAATTTTCTAAAGGAATAAACTATGAGTTTTATGCTCACTTGCCCGAATTGTGGTGACCGCCACCAATCGGAATTTAGCTTTCGGGGCGAGTACTCAAAACGCCCAAAGCAAGATGATGGATTTCCATCCTGGGTAGACTATGTATACATGAAAGAAAATGTAAGCGGCAAGCAGTACGAATGGTGGTACCATGGCTCTGGTTGCCAGCGCTGGTTTCTCGCCGAACGCGATACAACAAATAATACTGACCAGACGACATTTTGCTTTGATGATCGGCAGGAATTTATGAACAAAGAAAGCAATGCCGATGCCTGACAGACTGAGCTCTCACGCTTATATTTCACTTTCAGAATGCAACGAGACGGTTACATTTAAATTTAATTCAAAAATTATTAAGGCGCGCAGCGACGACACCATTGCCAGTGCCTTACATGCCGCCGGTATAAAGATTCTCTCACGCAGTTTTAAGTATCATCGTCCTCGCGGACTATACGATGCCTACGGATTAGGGCCTGATCTTTTACTGGCAGTCGATGGCATGCCCAATGTGCGCGGCGATAAAACACTGGTGAAAGAGGGTATGGATGTGCGTTCACAAAATGCCTGGCCATCACCGGACCTGGATATGATGGCAGTAAACAATACCCTCGTACCGCTTTTGCCGAATGGCTTTTATTACAAAATGTTTCACAAACCCAAATGGCTCTGGCCCATTGCAGAAAAATTTATTCGCAAGGCAGCGGGTATTGGTAAAATTGATACAACTGGCAAGACAAAGGATACACGCTATGAAAAGCGCTACCGCTTTCCGGACATATGTGTGATTGGTGGCGGCCCGGCTGGTCTTGCATCATGTCTAGCCGCTTGCCAGGAAGGCAAAAACGTATTGCTTGTTGAGGAAGATCCGCAGCTCGGTGGTCACTCTGTACATACGGCTACTAAGGTTAAGAATTGTCAGGATGAGAAATTGAATGAACTATCTGAACAGGCTGCGGTAAAAGCAATCTGGGAAGAACTCAAGAACTTCGATAATCTTGAAATATTAACTTCCACTGTGGTCTTTGCACTCTACGAAGATAATCTGATAGCTGCACAATCGGGAAATGATCTTTACAAAATCCGCGCTGGCTCGGTAATCCTTGCCCCAGGTGCGACGGACCGACATCTTGTTTTTGAAAACAATGATATTCCTGGAATCATGACTGCTCGCGGGGTTGAGCGGCTCATTACTATGCATGGGGTAAAACCAGGATCGCGGGCCGTTATTATTGGCAATCACGATGGTGTCTATCATACAGCAATGCTATTACAGGGTGCTGGAGTTGAGGTGCTTGTTGTGGCCGATTCACGCAGCGAAGAAGCA
>JABSQK010000279.1 GCA_013215875.1 Lentisphaeria bacterium | reverse complement strand
GACTGGAAAATCAGGAAGGAGAGGGGTATATTCACTCATGCTTGTTACTCTTTTGGGTTAGTGGTTTTTCTCAAGGTAACGAGCATTTTTATTTTAAAAAGAAAAAGGATAAAAAATCCTTAAGGAAGTGCCATTAGGCCTTCGACCTGGGCTAGCCTACTTAAAGACATAGATAAGAATGGGAATTTGGAATATAAAACCCTTAATTACTATGCGTGTTTCCTTGACGAGCATGAGCCTAGCCGGGCGTGATCCCGGTTAAAAAATAGAAACCAACAAAAGACTCTGCACCACGGCGTGTCGCAGCTACCTAATTAAATTTCGAATTTTTTATCTAGCTTTTTGTGGGTGAAACTTTTGTTTGAGAAATCATTTACGACCTGGCCACTGCCGATCATCTTCCACTTGTAGATTAGCAGCCCTTCAAGACCGACGGGTCCACGAGCATGGATCTTATTTGTACTGATGCCGACTTCGGCGCCGAGACCATAACGGAATCCATCACTGAAACGCGTACTGCAATTCCAGAAGACATTTCCTGAATCGCAGAGATTCATAAATGACTCTACTGCTGTTTTATCACTGGTGACGATAGCCTCAGTATGTCCTGAGCCGTATTTGTTTATATGGGCAATTGCTTCGCTAATATCATCGACCACTTTTACAGATAAGGCATAATCGAGGTATTCAGTTTTCCAGGATTCTTCAGTCGCCGCAGTGATATCGATAATAGCGGTGGTTTTATCACAGCCACAAAGATCGACATTGTGGGCATCTAACGAGGCTTTCATCTTTGGAAGAAATTCGGCTGCTACTGCACTGTGTACCAATAGTGTTTCCGTTGCATTACATACTGCTACGTATTGGCACTTGGAATCTTCAGCAATGCGTACAGCCATTTCGATGTCCGCATCTTTATCGATGTAGACATGGCAGATACCATCGGCATGGCCAAGTACGGCAATGTTTGAATTGTTCATGATGTATTGTACAAACTCATTGGAACCGCGTGGAATAATCAAATCGATAAATTGGTCGAGCTTGAGCATTTCATTTACATCGGCACGGGATTCGAGTAATTGGAGCCAGCCATCGGGAATGCCGGTTGCTACTGATGCTTCAGAAATGATATCGGCAAGAATGCGATTGGTTTTTATTGCTTCGCTACCGCCTTTGAGCATGACTCCATTGCCGCTTTTGAGACAGAGCGTGGAAATCTGCACCAGCGCATCGGGGCGAGATTCGAAGATAACGCCAATAACACCAATAGGGCAGGCGACCTTATACAATTCCAGACCTTCATCCAGTTCCGTGGCCGTAAGCGTTTCGCCAACCGGGTCGTCCAGGGTAATTAAACTGTTTATGCCGTCGATAACATCATCGATCTTTGGTCCATCAAATTTAAGTCGTTTCAATAGAGGCGCATCAAGTGCTTCGTCTTCGCTGCGTTTCAAATCGTCCGCATTCGCAGAGATGATTTCGTTACGCCGGGCATCAAGGGCAGTAGCAACCGCAGCAAGAGCGGCATTTTTTTTATCTGATTCAAATGCAGCAAGTTTGATCGAGGCGGATTTGGCCGCTTCTGCAAAGTCAAAAATATTCATAAAGTGTTTGTCCGTTTTATCGTTATTTTGAGAGCTTTACTAAACATCTTTTATGAGAAGGTTCAAGGAACAAGGTCCAAAGGTAGTTGATTGGTGGACCAGTCAAGACATAGGTTACACATTTAGACCAAGACATGGGTAACACATGGTTACATTCCTATCATACTTTATTTAATGACTTTGTCCAAATAACTGTCTCCAATTTTAGATTAATTTCTGCCAATCTGAGATTAT
>JABSQK010000278.1 GCA_013215875.1 Lentisphaeria bacterium | reverse complement strand
CGCTATTCCGTAGTTCGTGCTCTCCGAGCGTGAACAATTAGAGTCATACTTTCACTGGGTCTCGTTGCCTCTGGCATGAAATAGTCATCCACCATTCTAGCCCCAGTTTTTCAGTTACTGTGAATTGGCATTATTGGCAATTAGCCTACTTCCTCGTCTGTATTCTCTGATACGCCAGCAGTTCATCTTCACCCTCTAACAAAATATCATAACTCTTAGCTAAGCCATCTTCTCCAAAAACATCTCGAACTGTTTTATCGATAAATTCCTTACTCGAACTGATAATATGGCCCTTGGTCCAGTAATCCACCTGGCAATTACCAGCTATTTCTACTACCTTCGGTTTACTTGCCTTACGCTTTTCACATTCATCTTTATAGGCTTGTGGCACCCAATCCGTTTCAGAATGATCCCAGGCAGAAATACTGGGATTCTCATAACTCATCGTTCGTTCCATATCTAGCCTGAATGCGTCCATCACTTGGTCTATGTTCCACCGTGGTTTATTGAGAGCTGTGCGCATAGCCTTATGAAAATAATCTGCGAATGTCAGTGATTTCTTTTGTTGCCATTGTCCCCAGCTACTGAACTCATACTCTGCCGGATTTTTCGTTATTTCAGCTCGTACTGGGTTGAGCGCTACGTATTTAGAGCACTTCCACAGTGCATCTTTTTCATCAAGTATTACGCTTTTGAAGCGTCCATCCCACAGGGGGCCGAATCGATCATGCCGTTTATTGTACCAGTTGGTGAATGTTTGTTGTAGTGCCTTCATGAATTCTGACATATCGCGCATGCGTTCACGAGCATTATCTATGTCCACCAGCATGTAGGGCAGGGTATCTTTATCACCCTTGTAATCCAGCCTCTTGGCCCGTTTCATACCCTTATAGTGCTTATTATGACGTCGTGTAGCATCTGGGCGTGATAGCAGCTCACATTTTTGCTTAAATATGATATGATAATGATTACTCATTATGCAATAGGATGATATTTCCACATTGAAATAGCCAGTAAGTTTCGTCATCAGGTTTACAAAATACTTTTTATCTTCAGTATCGAAAATACTCTTTTCATGCTTTCGATATCGAAACAAACGATTCATCGTATGATAATAAGTATCCCGAGTCAGAACTTTCATCCGCGGCTTCCGCAAATTTTCCTCCATTTTCTCATACAATAACCCATATGAGCAGTTTGTCAATATACATAGCCTGGCACCGTTATATAGAGATATCATTTAATCACTTTGGAAGGTTAGTTTAGCTGCTTAATTGCTTTGCAAGTTCCAATATCGCGTCTTCGTTTGTACCACGCCCCATTGAAATACGAATGGTTCCAGATGCTTCATCTTGGCTGCGGCCTAACGCCATGATAACACGAGATGGTTCTTCTTGATCTGAATGGCAGGCGGAGCCAGTCGAAATGGAAATGTCATCTAAAGATAATGCCCTGACAATCTCTGTACCGCTTTTCCCAGCTATACTCAAAGATATGAGTGATGCTAATGAATCCGTACTTATCTCTGAATTAAACAGGACTCCTGGAATTGATTCTTTAATAGTGTCGCAAAAAGTTTTATTCAAAGCAGAGAGTCGTTGAGCTTCTTCTGCTGAACTTGATAAGCTGATTTCCAATGCTTTTTCTGCTGCTGCCAGGCCGGCTATATTTTCTGTGCCAGCACGCTTTTGCCATTCCTGTTCACCACCCTTTATTAATGCATCAAAACTTAAATCACGGGCGAGGATTCCACCGGTACCACGGCATCCACCAAACTTATGGGCTGAAAAAACCAAATAATCAACTTCAATAGTTTCCATATCAATGGATATATGGCCAATCGTCTGGGCGGCATCAACAAGTGTTTTCACCCCACGCGCTTTTGCAAAACGACAGATCGTTTCTATATCGTGAATTCGCCCGGTTTCATTTGATGCATGTGTCATGGCCATGAGTGCAGGGGACTTATCCAGTTCCACAAGCAAGCGATCTATATCGATACTGCCATCAGGATTGATAGTAAAGACGGAAACATTTTTAGGATATTTATCTTTAGCATACCATATAGAACTGTGCACATCTTCGACAAGTAAAATTTTCTGATCGTGATATGATTCAAGAATTGTATTGTTTGCTTCACTTGCAGAGGCACACAAAAACAATCGTCCATCATTGAAATTGAGTTGTTGACAAAATTTTCGTTTCAGTTCGCCAAGGGTGTTTTTAGCTGAAAGTCCAGCAGGATGAATTGATGAAGGATTGGCGAAATGATCGATACTATATTGCTTAAAAACATCCAGCACCTCTTCGAATGGAGGAACCGACGCAGCATAATCAAAATATTTAGGATCTATCTTAGTCATTTAGTTAATGTGTGTACCAATCATTTATTGTCAATAAATGATACCGATTATGCCGGCGGTTCAAGCCCCAATTGAGCAAAGCTAAAAGTATTTAAGCGCCTCCGGCGGTTCAAGGTGGGAGTCTCTTACATGCTTGTGAGCTTCTAGCTCACCAAGCATTAGGGGCTTAAAAATCCCCAATTGAGAAAACTGAAAGAATTTACGCCTTCGGCGATAATTAACTTTCTAGAGCTGCTGGTTTCTTTAGGAATTGTTCATTGAAGAGATCGATTGGATTGTCAGTGGTATGTTCTTCGTTGAGAATTGACAGAGCACCTGTTGGGCAGGCTTTGGCTGCTTCAATTGCGGTGATCGTAAGTGCATCATTTATATTAAAACCGAGTGGGGCGACGATTGCTGTATTGAAGCCACGGTTTTCGTAGGCCAGGCCAATTTCTTCGCCACCATCTTCGGCAATTTGTACACAAAGCCCGCACTGTATGCATTTGCCAGCATCGAGGTGAACGCGGTCGGATTCTTTGAGAATTGCTATGGGACGTCGTTTACCTGTAAAGCGTTTTTGTTTTGCATCGAACATTTCAGAAAAATCGCGTAGATCGCAATTATCTTTTGCCCTGCAATCGCAATGCAGACAGCGGGCAGATTCATCCTTAGCTTCCTTATCTGTGAATCCTTTAAAATCTGATTTTGAAAACTTTGTTCCTTGATTGGCATCCGGCTCGTAGCGATCTTTCGTATTTACTTGTGCCTCTAAGAGATTGGTGGTTTCCTCTTTGCTAATTTTACCAATTTTAGAATTGAAGCGAATGGTTCGTCCAATAATTTCTTTTCCAGACAAATACTGGTCGATCGACATGGAGGCATCCTTACCACTTGCTAGCGCCCATATTGCCAAGTCATTTTGTATGATCATACCACCACCAGCAAACACACCTTTGACATTTGTTTCCATGGTCTTTTTATTGATGACCGGTTTTCCGCGCTTGGCATTCACACCAATTTTTTGAATTTCTTCATCGGGTAATTTTCCCGCTGCGATAAATATGGCATCGAAATCTCTTTGTAGATCATCGAGGCCAATGTCATCACCAATGCGTACACCCATTTTGAATGCAGCGCCCATGCGAACTAAAGTATTCAATTCTTTATCGAGCACAGAACGGGGCAATTCCTCTTCAGGAATTGCATAGCGGAGATTTCCTCCGGCTTTTTCGTTGGCATCATAAATGGTTACATCATAGCCCAATTCCAAAAGGTAATAGGCGCAGGACATACCTGTGGGGCCGGAACCAATGATGGCGATGGATTTTCCTAATTTCTCAGGTATTTCAGGAATCCAGGGTTCATCTTTTGCCAAATCTTCATCGGCTACATAGCGTTTCACCAGGCAAATGGATTCGAATGTATCGTAAGTTCCACGGCGGCATCCGCCTTCACAAATTTCGGGACAAATGCGTCCAAGTATTCCGGGGAACGGAATATCGCGTTTTACTGTAATGAGTGCCTGGAGGTTTTCACCTTCCATGACCTGGCGCAACATTTGTGGTATTTCCATATGGGCAGGACATACATGTGCACAGGGCGCAACACAGTCTCCGACATGATCACTAAGCATAAGGTCGAGTGTGGTTTTGCGCATGTCGTTTACTTCAATACAATTGCTTTCGATGACCATACCGTCTTCACAGGGTCGCGAACACGAGGGAATAAGGCGTCCATTGCCGTTGATTTTTACGACACACATCATGCATGAGTTTTGAGCGGCGTGCCCTTCCTTGTAACACATACTGGGAATTTCGTAGTCGACGCTATTGGCGGCCTGCATGATTGTCTGGCCATCCTCAAACTCGATATCAAATCCATCTATGGTTATTTTTGGCATCTAATTATTCCTCTTACTTAATAAATATAGCATCTTCGGGACATACTTGAAAGCATAAATCGCATTTTATACATAGGTCGTCTTCGACAAAGTGCTGTCTAAAGGGTGTTACAGCTATGGCATCAGTGGGGCAATGCTGGGCACAGATTGTGCAACCAATGCAATGATCTTCAATAACATAACTGATGAGATCCTTACATTTTCCAGCTGGGCAGTGGCCATTGAGATGTGCTTCGTATTCTTCTCTAAAATATTTAAGCGTTGTTAATACCGGGTTTGGTGCTGTGCCGCAAAGTCCGCAGAGACTACCTGCTACGACATGATTACCCAGGTCTTCGAGTTCTGCAAGATCGGCTTTTTTACCTTTACCTGCACATATGCGCTCGAGTATTTCATTGAGTCGAGTGGTACCAAGTCTGCCAATGGAACATTTTCCACAACTTTCCTCTTTTGCAAAACTGAGGAAATATCGGGCAATTTCGACCATGCAATCTGTGTCATCGAGGACGACCATTCCACCGGATCCCATGATGGCGCCGAGGTCTTTAAGTTCTTCGTAATCAATTGCAGTTTCACCGAGTCGAGCAGGTATGCATCCGCCTGATGGGCCACCCATTTGAATTGCCTTGAAGGTTCGGCCTTCGCCAACCCCGCCACCAATTTTATAAACGATGTCGTTTATAGTAATACCAAGTGGTACTTCGATTATACCACCGCGTATTACTTTTCCCGCAAGAGCAAAAACTTTTGTTCCTTTGCTTTTTACGGTTCCATGCTTGGCATATTCCTCCGGGCCATTGCGTATGATATATGAAATATTACTGAATGTTTCCACATTATTGATCAGCGTGGGTTTTCCAAAAAGTCCGGATATGGCAGGAAATGGTGGTCGTGTTTGAGGTGTCCCACGTTCGCCTTCCATGGAATTGATCATGGCTGTTTCTTCACCACAAATAAATGCTCCCGCACCTTTAATGATACTTATTTCTAGATCGAATCCTGATCCCATAATATTTTTGCCCAGTAGTCCTGCAGTCATACAGATGTCTATCGCCTGCTGGATGCGTGTAATTGCCAGGGGGTATTCGGCACGAACGTAAAAGAATGCTTCTGTGGCACCGACACTCTTTGAGGCGATGGCGAGGCCTTCTATGACTCGAAATGGATAGGATTCCAAAAGCATGCGATCCATAAATGCCCCGGGGTCACCTTCATCACCATTGACAATGGCATACTTTTTATCGCCCACAGCGTTTAATACAAAGGTCCATTTCTGTCCAGTACTGAATCCACCACCACCGCGACCACGCAGGCCACTGTCTGTAACTATTTTAATGACCTCTTCCGAACTCATTTCTGTGAGTACTTTTTCATATGCGACAAAGCCATCTTTGGCTCGATATTCGCTAAGGTCGAGTGGATCCATCTCGCCACAATGTTCAGTTGCTATACGTATTTGCGGGCCAAAGAATGCTGCAGACGTTTCAGCACGTTTGCGTAATAATTGAGTTTCGATTGGCCGCCAGTGATTATCATCGAGTAAATGATTAATACCAAGATCAAGCTTATTCACAAAGCGTTTAATGAGGTTCTTGGGCGGAAAATGTTTCATAATTACTTTGACGGCTTCGTGTGGTTCGACCTTGGCGTAGAGCATGGTTTCTTCACCGGGAATGGCTACTTCAACCAGAGGGGAATTACAGGCCATGCCCATACACCCTACGGATTTCACTTTCACTTTCATGTCGTAGTGTTTGACGACATCTTTTAAAGCACGGTATACCTTGTCGGCGCCGAGAGCGATGCAGCAGGAGTCGAGAGCGATACGAATTTCGGGGCAGGCATCCGGCAGCTCATTCAAATCCTCTTCATCATCTTCCATG
>JABSQK010000277.1 GCA_013215875.1 Lentisphaeria bacterium | reverse complement strand
GTTCATAGTTCATAGTTCATAGTTCATAGTTCATAGTTCATAGTTCTACTGGGCGAGACGCATGAAAAAGTAGCTGCGACAATCCCGCCATATGCAACGGCAATGGTTATTCTCAAGTAGCTGCGACACGCCGTGGTGCAGAATTAGTAAATAATAACTACCAAAAACAAGTTCCAGTAAAGTAGGCCGGGATCTCCGAGCGCGGTCATTACAGATATGACCTTCAAGCACTTAAGAGATTCCGCACCACGGCGTGTCGCGGCTACTGAGCAACGAACTTGCGAGTAAAGACATGTCGAAGCTGAAAACCTCGTACTAGAGCGGAGCGCTCAATGTCGAATCTCATAGAGCCCTCTGAGCTTCACATAGTTAAGTACCAAAAGCTTTTTAAAAGTATATTGCATCGGAATTAAATCTAGTTATTGTTCGCCTTTTGAAAGGACATTTATGACACGATTTGATAATGCAATAGAATTACTCAATGGCGCAGACCTCTCGCACTTGGATGCGATTATTGGCCTGGATGGCTTCATCGATTATATCATTCGTGTGGTGGACTCTATTGATTCCGATGGCAATGATATTTACATTCCCGATATAACGTCTTTTGCGGAGCGCATTGCTAAAGCAGCAGGAAAAAGTACCGCCCTGGAACTCGATGTCCTGCAAGTTAAACTAGGCGGCAATGGCCCTATTATGGCAAATGCCATGGCAAATTTAGGTTTGCACCTTACGTATATTGGCAGTGTGGGTGAAAATACTGTACATGATCTGTTTCGCGGTCTGGCAGAAAAATGCAATGTTGTACCCATCTGCGAACCCGCCCAAACTACCGCGCTGGAATTTAGCGATGGCAAACTCATGCTGCAGCAATTGCGCTGCCTCGACAAAATTACCTATGCCCGGATTGCCTCGAAACTCGGCACTGAAAACCTCATTCATATTTTTAATGAAGCCGACTTTGTTGCACTCAACCATTGGGCATCGATTCCCAGGATGACACAGATATGGCAGGAATTGCAAACAAAGATCTGTCCGAAAATGGATTCCAAACCCAGAAAAATATTCTTCGATCTGGCCGATATGGAAAAGCGCGGGGATGCGGACATTTTAGAAGCCTTGCAAACCATTGGTGGGTTTAATGATTATTACCGTACCCAGCTCGGCTTAAATGAAGGCGAAAGCGAACAAGTCTGCCGGGCCATGGGCTATAGCTCCTCTTGCAAAGACCACAAAGACAAGGTGATGGATCGGGCCAATAAGATTCGCCAGGAATTTAATTTGAGCTGTGTAACAGTACATCCGGTGGAATTTGCTGCTGCTGCAGACGAAAACGGTTGCGTTTCTGTAGATGGGCCCTATACTGCAAAACCATTAATTTCGACTGGAGCGGGCGACCACTTCAACAGCGGTTTCTGCCTGGGTCGCATTCTTGATGGCGATTTGGAACAAAGCCTGCAAATTGCCGTGGCAACATCAGGCTATTATGTGCGCACGGCGAAAAGCCCGACGATTGATGAACTAAGTAAATTTATAGACGAATTAAAAAATGAATAAGGAGAACAAATGAGCAATTCACCCATACGTGTAGCAGTCACCGGTGGTGCCGGACAAATATGTTATAATCTTTTATACCGCATCGCCAATGGCGATCTTTTTGGATCCGACCAGGAAGTGGCAATCAACATCCTCGAAATTACCCCTGCCATGCAAGCGCTTGAAGGCGTCGCTATGGAACTTGATGACTGTGCATTTCCATTGCTAACAGACATCGTATTAAGTGATGAGCCAAACGTCGCATTCAAAGATATCAACTGGGCTATACTCGTTGGCTCTATGCCCCGTGGCCCTGGAATGGAACGTGCTGATCTAATAAAAATAAATGGCCCCATCTTCACCAGCACAGGAAAAGCGATAAATGATAATGCCGCCAGTGATGTACGCGTACTCGTTGTAGGAAATCCCTGTAATACAAATTCATTGATCTGCATGCACAACGCCCCGGACGTTCCAAAGGAACGATTCCTGGCCATGACCCGACTCGATCAAAACCGTGCCATGACACAACTTGCCAAGAAAACTGGCAAGACTGTGAATGATGTGAAAAACATGACGATCTGGGGAAATCATTCCACCACCCAGGTGCCGGATTATCAAAATGTCAGTATTGCTGGCCAGCCTGCGACGGATCTATGTGATCTCGACTGGTTGCAAAACGATTTCAGAACGACAGTTGGAAAACGCGGCGCAGCAATTATTGAAGCGCGCGGAAAATCCTCAGCAGCCAGTGCTGCCTCTGCTGCTATCGATGCAGTAAAGTCAATGGTTACTCCTACCCCAGCTGGTGAGAGCTTCTCCATGGCAGTAAACAGCGATGGAAATCCATACGGAATTCCTGAAGGACTTATTTACTCATTCCCCTGCCGCTCTACTGGTAATGGCGACTGGGAAATTGTCGAAGGCTTTGAGCACGATGACTTCCTTAAAGAAAAACTTGATGCGTCCGCACAAGAGCTTGTTGATGAGCGTGACGTGATAAAAGATCTCTTAGGCTAAATTTAAGATTTTAGATTCTCAAGGCGAAGCGTAAGCTTCGCCTTTTTTATTTCTAAGCAGAGTAGAGACTCGCATTCACTGGGCATCGCAGCCTCCGGCTCGAAAAGCCATCTGCTGCCGTGGTGCAGAGGATCAGGTCGTAGACCTAGTCGTAATAGTAGCTACCAGTCGCCGAATGGTAGAATAATTATTTATTTCCCGTCGCGAATCTATTATTTCTACATGTACTGCATGCTCTACATGGTGAAGCTTTTTTGTCTTTATATAGTGCTCAATATTTTTACCATGTAGGTTAGTAGAACATGTAGATTTAAAAACTGTTCCAGCTACGTTTGCCATCCGGCTTCGAACCTTCCACATGCCCATCAATAAACATCGCATTGATCCACGAGTTCCTTGGATGATTGCCGGAACGATCAGACCCTAGTGTAGTCATTTTTGCAAATTCATTGTCATCGAGAAGCCCACTAGCACCATAGCGATAATCTGCATTTCGGGAAATTGATGATGAACGTGCAACGCTGGGACAGCCAAATACTTTGGAATCGTTAATGATTTCCAGAGTATTGAGGGGTTCAAAATTATTGCCGTTGGGTGTAATGGGGAAATAGCCATTTGCATCACCGGAATACATCAACAGAGCCAATGCAATTGATTTCAGATTTGAATTACAATTTATCCGGCGCGCATGTTCGCGGGACTTGCTAATTTGTAATCCAAGAGGAATTATCAATGCAATTAGAACTGACACTACCAATACAATCACGACGACTTCGCCAAGCGTAAATTTTTTCTTTTTATCCATCAAAAACTGTTCCAGGTTTTTGTACCATCCGGCTTTGCACCTTCCGCATGTCCATCAATAAACAGGGCATTTATCCACTTCCTGTCGAGATGATTCCCTGAACGATCAGAAGCCAGTGTAGTCGTTTTTGCAAATTCATTGTCATCAAGAAGACCGCTTCCACCATAGCGATAATTTGAATTGCGGGCAGTTGTCGCTAAGTGTTCAGCACTGGGACATCCAAAAACCTTGGAATCATTGATTATCTCCAGGGTATTCAAAGGTTCAAAATTATTCCCATTGGGCGTAACTATAAAAAAGTCTTCACTATCACCCGAATACATCAGCAATGCCAGACCAATGGATTTCAGATTTGACATGCAATTTACCCGACGTGCCCTCTCTCTTCCAAATTTCAAAAGAGGAATAGTTAAACAAATCAATAGAACAAGTACGACCATGATCACTAGTAACTCGCCAAGTGTAAATTTCCTCTTTATCATTCTCCTTCCTTAATTTTTATATCAGATTTCGCTTTATTTGGTATTAGCTCAAAGGTCCATTCGCCCTGTTTCCAATGTTTTACTTTTTCATTCTTTAATTTGGAATTATGAACTAAGTATTTAGTTTTTACACCTGTCTTGGTTTCTATTTCCAATTCATATCGAGAACCACGTTTAGGTTTCCATATAATAGAATCTTTATTAGCAGGACTTACCAGTTTTGATTGAGATCTTAATTGCTCATAAGCATTTTTGGCGCTGCTTAACCTTGCTTCCCAGTGTTTAGCAATTGTATATTCCGAGTATTTTACAAACAAAAAAAAGATAATCACAAATATGAGAACCCATTTAAAGATGGCATTTCGAAGATGATCCAATACGTCTCCTCCGCTTTTTGGAAGCACAAGTGAACCCATTTCAAATTTAGTGAAATAGTTATACAAACGCCTAGCAATATTTGTTTTTTCATCCATATCTAAAAACTGTTCCAGGTCTGTTTGCCATCCGGTTTCGATCCTTCCACATGCCCATCAACAAACAGGGCATTTATCCATTCATTATCCGGGTGATTACCAGATTGATCTGATGCCAATGTAGTAGTAGTTGCACCGGTATTGTCATCACGTAGCCCGCTACCACCATAGCGGTAATTTGAGTTACGCGCTGTTGTTTTTAGATCTTCAGCATAAGGACAACCAAAAACTTTCGAATCATTTATGATCTCAAGTTGATTCAGTGGCTCAAAATTATTTCCGCTTAGAGTAATGGGAAAAAAGCCATTTTCATCTCCCGAGTACATGAGCAATGCCAGACCAATCTG
>JABSQK010000276.1 GCA_013215875.1 Lentisphaeria bacterium | reverse complement strand
CGTAGTCAAGAACCAATGCACTTTCATCATGCGCTGAATTTGGATCGTTTGGGCTTGCGGATAAAAGCACCCGTTCTTCAAGTTGCTCGAGGCCCTGCCATTCTTTCTCTGCCTTACGGGCCTTCTGTTTCTTAAGTTTGCTGATCAGTTTTTTAAGGGCATTTTTCTTTTTCTGGTTCTTTGGTTTTTTAGGGGACTTACGAGGGCCGCGAATGGACGACATGGTTTTTTCGTAGATGTCTGAAGCCGTTTCCTTGAAATCATCCATTTTGCGTTGAAAAATTGATTCGGGTTTGTGGTAGGGCTTGAGTTTTGGAAGAATCTTAAATCCAGCTGGTGCGGCTCCGAGACGAATTAACTCTCTGGCAGCTTTGCGGCGGGTTCGCCGATTTGTTAAGGAAAAACGTTCAGCAACCAGATTTGCCCGGCCACTAAAAAGTTCAAGAAATTTTAAAATTACGTCAGTAAAAGTCAGCATTAACACACTCCGGATCTAGTGTAAATATTTTTATTTTAAATTATATTGAAAACAATCCACAACTACCTTTCCACATCCACATTCCCAAGAGAGGGACATATTATAGCTGAAAGCGCTAGTTTTTCAACTAAACTGCTTCCTATGAAAGAAAATATAACCTGGGTTCAACAATTGGCTCACTATACCTAAATTGACAGCCCTGGCAATATTTTGCTTATAGGGACTTACTTCAGTATTGCCAAAGATTCATATTCAGGTCAGTTTAATGACATCTCAGCTCTAATTGCTTCAGTATCTGCTGATTATACCCTCAATTACAAGCGAGATACATTCCTCACCAAATTGAGGCTTCATAGCTGCCGCCCACGCGGGAAAAATAGTTTGCAAGTGATTAAATCAAAGGCAGTTATAGATATATTACCGAATTTTCATCAAACGTTGGCAATTTTACATAAAAATTAGGAGATGATTGGCGCTATAAGCTAACGCCAAATTTTAGAACAACCCGCTAAACATCATGCTGAACACGCGGATGAAGAAGCCCTTGGATTTTTCGGGTTTCGTTTCATCTTCGTCATCATGACTTTCCTCCGCCTCATCTTCATTGAGGAATTGGAGTTCGAGCAATTGATCGATCTCATTCTCTGAGGGCCAAAAGATATCCTGGTAGTCTGGATCTTGTGGATCTGCTCCATCTGGATCGTAGAAATAACGATTGCCAATTCTTTCTTCAGGATCTACCTCAGGTTCAGCATCGAATACTGAATCATAAGGTACTGGCGTCCCAACACTATTATTAACGTAGGGTATAAATATATCGTCGCCAGGACCATCATCGACTTCGTCACTATCAGGATCTGCAGTGATAAGATCATTTCCAAAGCCAGCGAAGATACGTGTTTCGAGGTTGTAGGAGAAGATTTCATCGTCGCCATAACCAGCTAATACTATATTTGCACCGTCTTCAGTAAGAATAGAGTCGGCACCAACACCTGCATCTAAGAAGTCATTACCGCTACCTGCATCAAGCATATCATTGCCGCCCTGACCAAAGATCCAGTCATTGGACTGATTGCCAAAAAGAATATCATCGCCATCTGTTTCAGGATCTGCAGTTCGTGCCTGGGTATCTATAACATAGACATCCCAAAATCCGTCATTATCAGTGTCATCATTATAAAGGATCGCATCGTCACCGATAATTAAATCATTGCCTTGTGAACCATAGATGTAATCATCGCCACTTGCAGATAAGCTCAGACCGATATTTCCACCAATCAGAGTATCATCGCCACCGCTAATATGGCATTCACCTTCGTTGTCATCATCGCCGTCATCATCATCGCAGTCATCGCCTTCATAGTCGTCATCGCCGTCATAGAGATAGATATTGCTTACAGTAAAGCTTGGCACACCATAAATGTCTCTTATGATATCGCGATTTGCATCGATATTAAAATCGACATAGCCATCACCGATGATAATATCATCGCCCAGGCCACCAACGATTAGATCATCTTGCAGACCGCCAACGAGACGATCATCGCCATTTTCGCCAAGGATGATATCGTCGCCATTGTCACCGCGTATTTCATCATTTCCATCACGGCCAAATACGATGTCATTGCCAGATCCAGCATTGACTATGTCATTACCGGCACCCGCATCAATTTGGTCGTCGCCAGAGCCAGCATTAATTGTATCATTTCCAGAACCGGTGGCAATGATATCGTCATTGCTTGAGCCTTTGACAGTAATTTCATGAGTGATTGTGCTGGCATCGAGGATATTATTTGACCCGTTGAGAATTACTTCTACGCTCATGCCTGTGGATGAAATATCATCAATTACAATTGCCCGAGTTCCTGGTTTCCAAGCATTTGACAATGACGATGTGCCATTAATTTTAATTCCAACATAGTTTTTCACGCGCCTTGCATGAAAGAATGCACCTTTTTTGAATGCAGCAATAATGACATAATCCGAATTAGTTGGGTCCGTAAAAACCATTACATCAGGTGCTTTAGAGGATACATTGTATTTATAAATTCTATTGCTCTTACTCGTTGACTTCGTTTTGGCCTTCGTCCATGGCTCAGTATCCATTACGAGTTGGCGGAAATCAGTGGTATCGACTTCAGGCATGGTAGGTAGTTCATAAATTGTAGCATGATCACCACTTACCGGCAGGATAGCATCAGGTGCCCAACTACCTTGAATGATTGTATCCTTTTTATTGGTCTCAGAATTTCCTTTTTCTTTTAGTTCGTCATTTCCAGGACCGCCAACCAATATGTTAAAGACCTCATTCCCTTCAATAATATCTGAAAAAGGTGTGCCGATGACATTTTCAATTAAACCCTTGATGAGGAATCTCTTTTCACGGTCTTCATTCATATATTCGTCTTCTACGTCGTTATCGTAGTAGTCGCTGCCGTCGTAGGCACCTTCGTAGTCGTAGATTTCGTCGTAGAGCTTAGTTAAATACAATTCAATTCGATATTCGAATTCTGAGAAGTTAAGCGTATCTTCGCCACCCTCATCAATAACCGTATCAAGATCCCTGTCTCTGTTACCGATGAGGTTTGATGTCATGAGATACTGGTCATCACCCATGCCGCCATTAATAATGTCTGATCCCAGGCCATCATCGAGCAGATCCGAGCCATCGCCACCAATTAAATAATCATCGCCAACGTCACCGATGAGTGCATCAGTTCCTGCGCCGCCGAATAGTTTATCATCGCCACTACCACCGTCGAGCAGATCGACACCGGCAAAGCCATAGAGCACATCGTTTCCGGCATTACCAATAAAGATATTGTCTAGATCGTCACCGAAGTAGAAGTCATCATTGCTTCCGCCCAAGATTTCGCTGAAGTCAAAGATACCGTCATTGTAACCACTGTTGAAACCTTCGGCACGGCCCGTACGGAAATCGGCAAAGGTTCCATGTGTCCACCTTGAATAGTCAAGGATATCCCAACCGGCTTCTGCATCGACAGAACCCAGCAGGTATTGTTCATTGAAAAGAACGATGCGATCGTTACCATCGCCTGCAAATATATTTGTGCCATCTTGTCCAGGAATTGATTCATGATCCGGATTTTCAAGATTACTTTCTTCGGTTGAGTCACTTGCTTCTATGCTGATAATATCATCGCCAGTACCCATGAAGATATTGATCTCTTCGATATTGTCGACGGCCAATTCCTGAGGACCAGGATCCGTATCGAGTAAATCATCGAGACCAATAATGTGTCCGTCAGCGTTGCGATCTGTACGGTCAGAAATGTCCCAGGTATCGGTAATCTGCTGATACGATTTATCGTCAAGGTACCGACCATTGGTACTGTCTGATGTCTCATTACGCTCAAGAATATTTAAGGTATCAAAAGAGCCTGCACCCATATCGAAGAAGATATCGCCATAAATTTCATTCACACCAATGTTGGTATAATCATCAGCTGGCAGTGCCATAGTCGCAGGATTATTTTCTACAGGCAGTGTGGTATTTGTACTGTCATCATGGCCAACATAAACATCATCATCGCCGCCGCCAGTTTGTATAAAGGCTGTGCGCTTTTCATTTTCATATCCGCCGAGGCCTTTGGCTCCATCTGCCATCGCACTTGAGAATAAACCAAGTAGTTCAACAGATTCATCTTCATCACCCAATGTGAGATTCATCAGATCGAAACCGAAGTAGCGAATAAATTCACCAAGACCAAAGCCATCAATCACGGAATTTGTGATACGTCCATCATTTGCTGCTGATCCAGCTTCTGCACCACTGTCATTTAAGTTGATAACGTCGAAGTGCGCTTGCCCGTAAAGTTCAAGTTCACCAGCGATCTGATCGAGGCGGTTGAGGTTTGCAGCGCCATCATCTGTATCATCACCGAGATTAAATGTTTCATCACCATCATTTCCAAAGATGCGAGTCAGCGTAGAAAGAATCGTGCTGCGAATATCAATCTTGTCACTGCCCGTACCCATATACATATCAAGCGTTTCAATGTCAGTATAGTTAATGTCAGGTTGGCCGGCATTATCAAGAATCGTTACGCGGTCCCAGCGCAATTCGAGATGGCGACCAACGGTATTTGCCTCGTCATTGATGTCGAGTAAATCGCGAGTACCTGGAGTACCGAATGGTGAATCTCCAGTAACATTGATCGTAGCGAGAATCAAGTCGAGATTACCATCTTCTTCGACAAATACAACACGGTTGCTAAGTGCAGCGTAGGCGCCAATCTTAACAAAGTCTATATCGATACCTGTATCGATGTTAACAGTTGCAGTATTACCTTTTATGTAAACGTCATCAGTGCCAGCATGTGTAAAGATATCGACTTGCGCATCTGTCTGTTCAATATAGACGCGATCGTCAACCTGATTACTGTAGATCGTCAACATGCCATTATTATTATAGACTACGATGTTGTCATCGTCTTCATCACCTTGAATTGTGAGAGCAGTTCCGGTATGATCATAAAGTTCGACAAGGTCTTCGCCTTCATTGGTATAGAATATCGCATCTAAATCAGAAACCGGACCCGCAGTATTATTGATCAGTAGATCGAAGTCATCATCACCAGCATTACCAAAGATACGGAATGAACCATTTGTGTTAGCAAATGTTGCTGTATCGCGATCACCAAAGATAAAGAGGTCATCGCCTTCATTACCCATCATATCGACCGTACCACTAATGCCCATTACATTAAATGTATCGCTACCAGTTGCAGCAGTTTCAACACCATCTGAATGACCACCATAAATCTCATTTACACCATGTGTATCAAAGATATTGAAGATATCTGTACCTTCATTTGCTTCGATTATATTAAGGCCATTTGTATCAAAAATAGTGAAGATATCATTCGCTTCATTTGATTCGATGTAATTTTCGCCATTCGTATTGTGGATAGTGAATGTATCAATGTCAGCATTTGATGTTATATAATTTACGCCATGGGTATTATAGATAACGAAGCTATCTTCGCCATCATTCGATTCGATGTGATTTTCTCCGTGTAGATCATTGATCGTGAAGGTGTCATCGCCGTCATTTGATTCGATGTAATTTAATCCATGTGTATCATTG
>JABSQK010000275.1 GCA_013215875.1 Lentisphaeria bacterium | reverse complement strand
TTTGATAAGGAAAATAATAAAGCCCAATTAGATAAAACCCAGCAACAATTGATTATGGGTGGACTGGAAAACCATTTCAGAGCGTTGGAATTTATTTCCATGCGTTTTATCTATACGGGTTTGATGCTCATCGTGGGGCTTATATGCTTGTTACTAAGTACACAGATTGAATTTGGTATTAGTGCCAGTATGACAAAAATGCTCGGTTTTTGCATGATGATAATTGGTGCTTTATATCCGAGCTTTTGGCTACGAGGTGTTATTAAGTTGCGTCACAAATCCATTCAACGTGAGTTACCGAATGTGCTGGACCTTCTAACCCTTTCAGTGGAAGCAGGCCGAGACTTTCTCTCAGCATTAAAGGAGATACTGGCAAACCGGGAGCCGGACCCGCTTGGCGAGGAATTGGAGCGGGTCTTTCGTGAAATTCAACTGGGAAAGCAACGGCGCCAAGCACTGAATTCCATGTCTCAGCGTGTGCAGCAAGCCGATTTGAGCACTGTTGTAGATACCTTGACCCAGGCAGATGAATTAGGTGTTAGCATTGGTCACATACTTCGGATACTCGGTGAACAGATGCGCCAAAAACGCTTTGCCTATGCTGAAAAACTTGCCAATGAATCACCGGTAAAACTGCTATTCCCATTGTTTATTTTTATATTTCCCGCAGTTATCATAGTGATGCTGGGCCCAGTTCTTCTCAAATATCTGACGCAAATTTAAGCACGATATTAAAATTCTCTAAACAAAATTCGCTTTCTATAGCTGTGTAAAGCTCAGTTGCCATCGCCTGTAAATCCCAGGGAATCTTCCAGCCAGTTATCAGACTTTAGCACTTGCGTGCGCTGCATACGTGCAATACGCATGGCATTTTTTTGACAGATCCAAAAGATGAGATGGTAGAGCGGGTTGTGGATGCGTTTAAAGAATGGCGGGAAAACGAACTTCAAAGTGACCACCAAGAACTTGCTATAGCGTTTTGCGAGCTCATCATCCAGAGCCACATAGGCAATTGCAGTGCCTGGATCCCCCTGTCGCGATGAACGTCCATAAAGCTGGCGGTCGATACTTTTCGAATGCATACGTTCTGTGGCAATCACATGAAGGCCGCCAAGCTCCCGGGCTTTTTCACTAAGCTTAATATCCGTACCACGGCCAGCCATATTTGTCGATACGGTAATTTTATCTACATGCCCGGCAACAGCAACGATTTCGGCTTCTTCCCGGTGTTTACTTGCATTCAATACCTGGTGCTCATAGTCCAACTCGATGAGACGTTCACTGAGTAATTCGCTGTCTTTTATACTTCCTGTGCCAATGAGAATGGGGCGGCCTGTACTATGCACTGCAACAATTTCGTTGACTACTGCATCCCATTTCGATTCTGCTGTTTTGTAAATTTGGTTGCGGCGGCTTTTACGAATGCATTTTTCATTTGTTGGAATGACAACAGATGGCGAGCGGTAAATTTGCCAAAACTCTTTTTTGCTTTCCATCGCTGTTCCAGTCATGCCGGATAATCTGTCATAGAAACGAAAGAACTTTTGAAAACTAATTCGTGCAAAGGTATCTTTTGGCGGGGTGATCTCTGTTTTCTCTTTTGCTTCTACTGCTTGGTGCATGCCGCTTTGCCAGAAGCGATCCGGCATCAGCCGGCCAGTCGATTCATCGACAATTACAACCTTTTCTTCATCGATGATGTACTGCTTATCTTTTAAGAAAAAATGCCTGGCTTGCAATGCCTGGTTTATAAACTCACGACTGCGAACCTGTCCGCTCCAAATGCCGCCAAACTCTTTTTGGATCGCATTGAGTTTTTCATAGCCACTATTGGTAAGTTTTATATCTTTGAAACGCCAGTCAACATTATAATCATCCCCTTCGACAAAGCGGTCAAGCACCTCTGCTGATTGTTGATATACGAGGATCTGTTCCGGATTCGGAGATTCGCCGGAAATGAGCAGGGGAGTGATGCTGTCTTCAACCAGCACAGAGTCTGCTTCATCAATAATTGCACAAGCTAATCCACGCTGGACGGGTACGCTTGGCTCCTGATTGCCTTCACTTATACCGGTAATTTTTTGCAGCAAAGAATGAGCGCCAAGTTGGAGGCCGCTGGATGAAAGCTGGTCTCTAAGAAAATCTGCAGCTGCATCCTGGTTTGTGCAGTAGGTGATGTCGGCAAGATAGGCTTGCCGTCTGTCTGCATCGTCCTGGGTATCTTCTCCCAATGCTGCTACAGTCAGGCCACAGAAGCTATAGATGGGTTCCATTTCTTCTGCATCGCGTGTCGCAAGGTAACTATTGGAAGTCATCAAATGACAGCCTTGTCCACGCCAACCTGCCAATACAGCTGGCAAAGTGGCTGTCAGTGTTTTTCCTTCTCCAGTGGACATCTCTGCTATACAGCCACTTTCGATGGCCAGTCCACCAGCGAGTTGCACCATGTAGTGTTTCATACCCATACAGCGCCCGGATATTTCACGAATAAGTGCAAAGGCATGGTGTATATCGTCGTTAGTTTCACGGCCGAGTAAAAATATCTCACGCATTTCTGCTGCTTTGATTTTTAGTTCATCGTCGCTGAGATCCAGGTAGACTGGGGCAAGGATCATGATCTGCTTTGCCCGCCTTATGAAGAGTCGTTTGCGTGGTTTGATATGCTTGATGAATCCTGCTGCTTTATCCCAGTATGCATCCAGGCCCTCAGGCAATTGTTCTGCTTCAGGGATGGCAGAAAAGGCGCGCCAGGCTTTACCTGGATATAGGGATAACTCGCTCACATGTGAAACCGCTTTTGGAAGATTTGTAATACCCGGCGCCAGACTATTTGCGCAATCGATTTTTTGGGCATTTCGAAACGCACAAGCAATACCTGCCCCGGGCGTAAGTGCCGATTCGCTTCTTCATTTGGATTTATATGAATCTCAAAAATGTTTTCTTTGGTCCCGGTCCCATCCTCATCCTGTAAATTTGTTTCCACTTCACCACCGACAGAATAGCCCAGTGCAGCAGAGGGTAATTTTTTGGTGCCGATTTGAAATTTGCTAATAACAGAGCCGCTAAAATGCATATCTGGACGGCCTTTCACACGAAAATCAACGTCTTTAAATTGATAAGCTCCCATGAGCTGAGATTGGTTTTGTTTAGCTACAGCTCGAATAATCAATTGCGAATCATCGGCGATCATTCCCAGCTCTCTTCCAGCTTGGATATAGGAATCCTTCCACTTGTCGATATCAGTGGATATCCAGATGCCATCGAAGGGAGCTGCAATACTTAATTGTGCTTGTTTATCTTTTATATCAGCAAGCATTTTCTTAACCGTTTCTTTTTCTATGGCATATACTTGAGACCGTACGAGATCGCTTGCTTGTGTATATTTGCGTTTATGTTCTATCTCAATCGCCCGTATGCTTAACTTTTCATATTCATTTTCAAGAATAATATCATCGCAGGACAAAAGGATATTTCCTTTTTTTACCGCATCACCATTATTTACATTCTCTCTTAAAAAGCCAGCGGTAGAGGCATGAATCCTTTGTATTTTTACAGGTTCCACCACTGCTTCTACAATGGTCCAATCGGGAATTTTTATAAATCCAACCAGTACAATGAACAGGGCAGTTGCAGAGCCTGTAAAGATCATCGCTCTCATACGACATTTCTTTAGCTCTGGACTGCTGTTCAGGTAATGGAGAAATTCGGATAGCGGTTTTATCGCAATTCGGTATATTCCGCCTATGGCTAGAACCACCCCGACGATGAATAGTTTATCTGCCACAAAGAGAAAAATAGTCGTAAAGATGAACAGTCTGTAGATATACGAAGCGATGGCATAGCCGAATAGCCAGAAGCGCTCCCTGTTGCTTGCCGCAGGACTTAAAAGCTCATTCACACCAAGCAGATAGCGTTTGCATATATAAAGAAAATATTGATTTGAACGAGTCTGGAGATTTGGCATTTCAATTAAGTCAGAGAGAATATAATAAGCATCGTAGCGTAAAAGCGGGTTACCATTGAACAGTATGGTTGTTACACTGGTAACAAACATGACATTGTAGGCGAGGGCATGCATGATCGACCCATCGCTGCTCCGCATCCAGACAATAACTGCTACTGCAGCAACCATTAATTCAACAATCATACCTGCAGAACTTACGACAATGCGCTGCCATTTGTTTCTAAAGGCCCATGAGCTGGATGCATCGACATAGGGTATGGGTGTGAGCAGCATGAGCATAATTCCCATGGTGTGAACTTCGCCACCCGAATTATTGCGCAGCCCAAAGTGCTTACAGGCAAATGCATGGCCAAACTCATGGATAGCTTTTACAATTGCAAAGCAGCTGTAGAGCAAGAAGAGATTGCCGGGATTTAGTATACCTTCGCTGCTGTCCGCGGCCTTGTCCCAATTGCCGGCAAGATTCATCAATCCGGCAATCGCCAGTATGACCCAAAGCACAAAACCCGGTACAGTAAAAATTTTGCCAAAAATCCCTACCCATCGATTGAGAAACTTATCTGGGTCCCAGAGAGGTATTTTTACAAACATAATGGATTTCAATTGTCCGGAAATTTCGCGCTGCAATCTTTTTTGGTAGCGTCTTAACAGCCCCTCACTGTCGGCCGGCAAATTTCCCAGAATCAGGTTCGATGTATACAGTTGGCCCAGAAGCTGGATAACTTCATTTTGTGTGGGCGCGTCATCGCCATTGTTTTCAGAACAGAGTTCCCAAATCTCACCAACCGTGCGATTACCATCAAGCATGCCGAGGAATTGATATGCCGCATAGCTAATGCGGTAGAATTGATTATTCGAGGGATCCTGAAGAACATACCATTTCTCCCCGCGAAAAAACTGTCGTTGAAACTGAATTGCCGGATGTACACTGACTTTCAGGTCAGCAACCCGGTACCAGGATTCACTAAATGTTGAACGTTCTACAGCCATTTTATGCGATAATGTTTTACCATCTATTATAAACGGCTAATATACACCAAATGAATACATTTATCATAGTTTTTTCCCTGATAATTTTATTGGTAATTATCAGGTATGTTTTCCGCCTGGCACGTATTCGACGATTTCGAATTGTAAAAAAAGGTTTTTACCGCGGCGGGCAGCCCTCAAAGCTTGCCTTGTGGGTGCTGGCAAAAATATTTAAAGTAAAAACCATTATCAATCTGCGTGAAGACCATATTGAGTCAGAAGCTATATATGGTATGAGTGAAACGCATATCCTTATACCCCCTAGAACAAACTGTCCGACACGCGAGCAAGTAGTTCAATTCCTCGAGATTGTTAAAGACGAAACGAATTACCCTCTTTTAGTGCACTGCAAAGTGGGTGCCAACCGTACCGGTATCATGCTTGCCTTCATGCGCATCCTACATGATGACTGGTCCTGCGATGAGGCATATGCAGAAATGAAAAAAATCAGCGGGAAAACGGTCGATAATTTACTAGAGGATACCCTGAAAGAATTATCTGCAGAACTGAAAAAAGAGATCTAAGGAATTTGCTAGATTGGATCTTTCAGAAATTTAATTTTTTACGGCACCATGTTTAATAAGTAGATGAATCATTTCTTTCTTTTTTGCATAATCTAAAACTGTCTTACCTCTTCGATCTTTTAAATTGAGATCCGCACCTTTTTCAATTAAGAGTTCTACTAATCTTATATTACCTTGAGCAACAGGCATATGAAGAGCAGTATAAGAATAGAAACGACCTTTTGAATTGATATCCGCACCTTTATTTAATAGATATTTACAAATGTCATATTGACCGTTCATAGCACTGATATGCAGAGCTGTATATCCACGACCATTTTTAGCTTTTATATCTGCACCATTTGTATGCATCGACTTCACTATTTCTAAATTACCTGTTTCTACAGCTATATCGAATAAGCGAAATCCTGACTTCAATTGCTGATTGGGGTCAATACCGTCTTTCAGATATCCATTGATTTTAATTAGATCTTTTTTTATTATGGCTTTTTCAAAATTATTTAACTTATCAATATCGATTGATCCCGCAGAAATGAGCAGGTTCTTGATTTTTTGTCTTTTGGTCAATTCGATTGCAAGAGCACCATTTTTTGTCTTTTGTTTCACATTGGCCTTTGAATCAATAAGAATTCCTACTAATTCCAGGTCATTGTTCTTCGAAGCAATGTGCAAAGCTGTCATGCCACCTTTGTTTATTTTATTTACATCGACTCCCTTTTTAATAAGATAAGTTGAGATTTCAGAATGTTTATTTTTTAAGGCAATATGCAATGAAGTGCAGCTCTCGAAATTGAGCAGATTAATATCTGCTCCACTATCAATTAGGAGCTTTACTAGTATGAGATTTCCACTAAAAGATGCAAAGTGTAATACAGAGCGATTCTTTTTATCAATCACTTTAACAGACGCACCATTTTTAATCAGCAGTTGTGCCACATCGAGTAAACCATGAAATGAAGCAATATGCAATGCTGTTTGACCAAACTCTGTTTTGTTGTTTAGCTTAGCTTTATTTTTTATTAATAATTTAACAATATCCAAGTTTTTTTGTTGGATTGCAATTTGGAGAGGAGTAGCATGGTTGTGGTTTAATATATTAATATTAGCACCATTCTTTAATAATAATTTCATCGACTGAAGTTGATTAAAAAGAGCTGCCGTATGGACAGCAGAGAATCCATTTTCAGCTTTTTCATTTATTTTTATTCCAGTATCTATAAATAATTTGATGATATTCTCATCTCCATTTGCAACAGCGATAGTAAAGGATTCAAGAGTTTGTTTTTGACCGACCTTTATTTTAGACTCCAGAAGAAATTTAACTAAATCAAGATGTCCGAAATTAGATGCAAAATGAAGAGCTGTTTCACCCATCAACCCTTTTGACCTAACATCGGCCCCATTCTCAATTAAAAGTTGAATTATTGCAAGGTGACCATTTATTGAGGACAAATGTAATGCTGTGAAACCCTGACTATTTTTTATTTGCGGATCCGCATTTTTAGCAAGAATTTGCTTCACAAGTACAAACTGTCCTGTGAAAGATGCTAATTGCAATGCAGTATTCCCGGTTTTGAGTTTCATGTTAATATTGGCCAATTTATTGATAGTCAGCCAAGAATCTTTTTTCATGCTTAGTAAAGCGATATCTAACTCATATGGTTTTATTTTATTTATGTCATAAACAGCACCCTTTTTTAGTAAAATCGAAATGATCTCAAGGTTATTTTTTTTAAGTACTAAATCGAAAGCAGTATCACCTTTAATATTTTTAATGTTAATATTTATTCCGTGAAATAATAATAGCGCGACGATTTTATTGTGGCCACCTATACAGGCCCAATGTAAAGATGTCATACCCATTTCATCTATCAATTTAACATCTGCGCCATTTTTTAGTAGAATTTCAACAATTTTCATATGCCCTTGCGCAGATGCATAACTCATGGCGGTGATACCTGATTGTCCCTTCGCATTTACATCAATATTTCTATCCAGTAATGTTATTATTTTGGTAATTCTCCCTTTTTTTGAGGCTTGATGAAGTTTCTTAACATCAGTAGGGATATCTTTCGATTCTTGTGCCCCCATGTGGAAAATAATCGAAATAAAAATTAAAAAAATTAATTGTTTCATAAAAAAGTATCCATCGATATGAACTATTATCTATTTTTTATTTTAAGGAATTAATGGTTAAAATTAAGAGTCATTTATAAAACGTTTTATACTGAATCTCTTTTTTTAGTTTAATCAGTTTCTCATTTATCTGCTGCGTTTTTTTTCGTTTAATGAGCATTTTCTTTATTATCTTTTTTAGCTTATGATCGAGCGCATGCAGGTTTCTGGGAAAGATATAGGTACAGTAATAAACCTGGAATTTTCCTTTTATATTTACCAGAGGGCTCATTTGGCCTTTTTTTAAGTCCTTTATTACCTTTTGCATTTCCGGAATAAACGAGGACAATGCTTTGTTCCTGAATGCGATAAGCGACAATTTATATTGTTTACTTATTTCTTTTATGGTCTTTTTATCTGCGATTGCTTGTTCAATAATTTCTTTCATCTTTTTATCTGTCTCAGAAAAACTAATCAGATGAATAGTATACAGAGGCGGAACCATAAACTCTTTAGTATTTAAGCGAAAATAGTCTGATACTTCCTGGGCTGAGGCACCCGCTTTTATTTTGGCATTCGACCAGGCATGTATGGCGTCCGAAGCTGCAGTTAACTGAATATTGAAGTCACTCAGCTCCAGCTTCTCTGCTTTTAACTTCTTTTTTGCTCTCTCAGCATTGGGGACAAAACCATCTTTTGCTGCAAGTATCAGTATGAGCCTTCGATTCAACATTGTCTTTATTACATTGCGCAATTCAGCTTTTAGGGTCGCTGGATCACTTTTTTTAATGTAGCTAAGGTAAGGGACAGCATCTTTGGCAAACTGTGCTTTTGTATATGTCTGTTTTTTTGTATTTATCGTCCAGGTGGCAATTTCATTCGGAAGAAAATCGATGTCGCCGGCATGTGCAGCCAGTAGAATAAAGCTGATGATAAGATAACGCATTAGTTTAGTTTGTGAATCCTGTTGATTATACTGTGAAAATTAATGGTGTCATTGTCCAAGTGAAGAATGCGTTTCATATCAGCAGCAAAATAATGCATGCTCACAGTTGGGCTTTCTTTATGCAATTGAACAAGGGCATTAATTGCTTTCGTATTTTGATTTTTAGAGAGTACATATTTTAGATTCAGAATCTGTCCGCTTAAAGAAGAGGGTTTATGCTTTTGGTAATAACTCAGATTGCTCGATGGATTGATTTGCCACAGTTTAAATAAATGTAAATCATTCATTAAACTGCCGGAGTTTGTTATCGCGCTGCTAAAATATATGTCGGACGGGTTGATCAAGGCAAGTTCCATTTCAAGTTGAGGAGCCAGGCCGGTATTTTGGGCATATGAAGCATCGATCGATGCAAGTATTTCCAAGCGACGGATGTGATTGTCGCCTATGGCTCGTTTGGCGATACCTGCTTCTTCCGCCTTGAACCACTGACTATATTTTTTATTGTTCATTTCATTTGTCTTTGCCAATTGCGAAAACGCATATTGGTGATCTTCGATCTCATGGTACGGCTTCGATTTTATATATAGATGAAGCGAATATAATTTATCGAGACGTTCTTTTTCACGCTTTAAGGTGATGGTTAAACCATATTCTTTTGCCTGTTCATCCATATACTTTCTAGCTGCTTGAACACCCTCCTTTTGGAGAATCCCATCCGTTTTTTCAATGATCCTATAATCCCGTTCGAAATTGGCCAGGTCGTCAATAAATTGTGAATCTTCGATGATATCGTTCAAGCGCTGCAATTTCTTATTTGCTTTTTCGTGCTGCTTTTTACTTATCGCATCGAAGGACTCAAGGATCAACTGCCCGCGTAAGCGGTCGTAGTCTGGAATTTTCACGTCCTTTTCACAGGCTGTTATAAGCAAGAGCAACCCAAGAGCGATATATTTTTTAATAAGAGTCATATTTCCATTCATTATATGTTTTATGCGAGGGGGGATAAGAATCCGTCCCCGCTGCTATAACATATAGCAATAAGCAGGAATTCAATTTTTATCGACAATTTATAGAATTGCCGCACCACCCAGGCAATAGTCACCATCATAGAAAATACAGAATTGGCCAGGCGCCACACCCGAATCTTTCTCTTCGAGCTTTATCTCAATCTGCCCATTCGCTATAGTCGTTATATGCCCATTTAGCATATTGGGTCCGTGGCGTAATTTAAATTGCAGATCTCCTTTTTCCGGTGCTTTGTATATCCAGCTAGCGTCACTGACAAGCAGGCTATCCTTTGCATCTTCTTTGTAGTGGTCCGCATGCGCAACAAAGACAATATTGTCATCTGGCTCTTTTTTTACCACATACCACGGACCACCACCCAGACCCAGTCCTGTGCGTTGCCCAATCGTATGAAACCAAAAACCATTGTGAGTGCCAATGCTTTTCCCATTATTAATATCGACGATTGCACCTTCCTTTTCCCCAAGATGCGCTTTTACAAAATCAGGATATTTGATTTTGCCGAGAAAACAGATACCCTGGCTGTCTTTGCGATTTTTATTGGGCAGGTCAAATTGCTCTGCCAGTTCACGCACGGCATTTTTTTGCAAATGGCCAATGGGAAAGAGTATGCGCTGCATCTGTTTCTGGTTCAAGTGGGATAAAAAGTAGGTTTGGTCTTTCACAGGGTCTGGTGCACGTTTGAGTAATACGTGGTCGCCGCAATCCTCTGTTTGCGCATAATGTCCTGTGGCAACTTTTTCGAAGCTGTCATCGATGGCATCGAAGAATGCCCCAAATTTTATTCGTTGATTACAGAAAATATCCGGGCTGGGGGTGCGTCCTTGCTTTAATTCTCTAATGGCATAATCCACAACACGATCCCAATATTCTTTTTGCAGAGGAACTATTTCCATGGGCACATTGTACTGTTCACAGACTTTGCGCACATGCAGCATATCGTCTTCCCACGGACATTCTCCCAGAAATGCGAGATCGTCCTCAAGCCAGATTTTTAAATAGAAGGCATGCACCTCATGACCCTGGTCGAGCAAGAGGCGTAATGCAACGGAGCTGTCAACTCCACCAGAAATTAATACGGCAATTTTCATAAGCCTAGCCTGAATAATTCATAAGATGATCTACTCCGAACTCGAATTGCTTCATTACCAGCACCTTAGAACTGACATTGATTTTAATGTATTCCAATACATTTTCATCCACTTTACAGCCCTATAGCACTGTTACTATTACATTTCGGGCTCTCGTTACGATAATTATGAATTAATCAGGCTAAACCTTAGTCTAAGACAGATATTTCACAAGGAGAGCAGGGTGTCTGGTTTAATAAACCCGGCCAGGGTATAATGGCCGGGAAAAGCATTCTTCAACAGCTACTTTACCCTGCTCAAATATCAGCTATATTTAAATACATGTAATTATTTAAGAACAAGGACTGAACAATGGCAGATTATTCATATGAAGAAACGTTTCAGATATCAAAAGACGATACTGATTATCGCAAGCTTAGTAGTGAGCATGTGTCTATCGAAAAGTTTGATGGAAAAGATATTTTAAAAATTGCACCGGCAGCTTTAACCCTGCTCGCTAAAGTAGCCTTTAAAGACATTTCCTTTTTCTTGCGCAAAAAGCATCTGGAACAGGTAGCAAAAATTCTTGATGATTCTGAAGCAACTGATAATGACCGCTATGTCGCCGCCACACTTCTACGCAATGCAGCAGTCGCGGCAAAAGAGGAACTACCCAGTTGTCAGGATACCGGCACTGCAATTGTAATTGCGAAAAAAGGCCAGCAGGTATGGACGGGTTGCAACGATGCTGAATTTTTATGCCAGGGAATTTTTGAAACCTATAATGAACGTAATCTGCGCTATTCGCAAATTGCCCCTATATCCATGTTCGAAGAAAAAAATACCGGCAATAACTTACCTGCTCAGATAGATCTCTATGCTACAGAAGGGGATGAATACAAATTTCTCTTTCTGGCCAAAGGTGGTGGCTCAGCAAATAAAACCTATCTCTATCAACAAACGAAGTCTTTGCTCAACGAAAAGAACTTGGAGCTATTTGTTGAAGAGAAGATTCGCAGTTTGGGAACAGCTGCCTGTCCGCCCTATCATTTAGTATTTGTAGTAGGTGGTACATCGGCTGAATCAAACTTAAAATCGGTGAAGCTTGCTTCAGCGGGATATTATGACAATTTGCCTACAAGCGGCAGTGATGGGGGACGAGCATTCCGTGATTTGGAATGGGAAGAACGTATCTTAATAATGTGCCAGGAAACAGGCATTGGTGCACAGTTCGGCGGAAAATATTTTGCCCACGATGTAAAAGTGATTCGTCTACCCCGCCATGCGGCATCGTGCCCTGTAGGAATTGGCGTGAGCTGCAGTGCCGATCGTAATATAATGGGAAAGATTACCCGGGACGGTATTTTTCTTGAACAGCTCGAGACCAATCCACAGCAATATTTGCCAGAGGCAGAGCTCGCCTTAAAGCCGCCAGTGGATATCGACTTAAATAAACCCATGGCTGAGATCCTCAAAGAACTTTCGCAATATCCAACAAAAACACGATTAAGTTTGACCGGTCCGTTAATTGTTGCCCGCGACAATGCCCATGCCAAAATTAAAGAAATGATCGATGCCGGGGAGGAATTGCCGGACTATTTTAAGGATCATCCCATTTATTATGCCGGCCCTGCTAAAACACCAAAGGGAAAAGCATCGGGTAGTTTTGGCCCAACAACAGCAAATCGTATGGATCCGTATGTGGATGAATTTCAAGGTCTTGGCGGCTCCATGATTATGCTTGCAAAAGGCAATCGCTCTAAAATGGTCACCGATGCCTGTGCCAAACATGGTGGCTTTTATCTAGGATCCATCGGCGGTCCTGCAGCGATCCTTGCAGAAGAAAACATTTTAAGTGTGGAGATCGTTGCATTTGAAGAACTCGGTATGGAAGCAGTACGGAAAATAGAGGTGGTCAATTTTCCTGCATTCATTATCGTCGATGATAAGGGTAATGATTTCTTTGAAAGTTTAACTTAGTACTCATCGTATAAAATATTTTCTAAGAAACTATTCAATTCAGTTCACTTTTAAGTTATACTAATATGACTTTTAATCGGGGTAGGCATGTTTCGAATCTGTTGTTTTTTTATACTGCTGCAAACGTACGCACAAAAAAAAGATGTTTTCATCACATCTGTCACATCGCCCGTTAGAACCATGCGTACTCAGGGATTTTATTATTTCCCTATCACCATTAAACTTAATAGTAAGAGAGCTTTTAAGGGCTATTTAAGCATATTTTCACCCCATTCAAATCACCGCCTGAACAAATCCGTGAATCTAGGCAATGGTAAATTTATTTTTACTATGATTTATCATTTTTACGAGATCCAAAAGTCATCAAATATTACGATTCAAATTCATCTCTACGACCTCAAAAATCGCTTGATCGATTGGACAACAATGCATAGAAATCGCAAATCGAATCAAAAAAAGAATGATCAACGAGTTGCCTATATTTTAGATAAACAAACAGAACTTAAAAAAAATAAAAAAAATACGATCATCCAAAAATTACTGATTAACCAATTATCAACGAATTGGGAGACTTTAAAAACGTTTGATGCACTGATAATTCCTATAAAAAATATTCAAAGAATCAGTAAGAAACAATTACAGGCATTATTGGATTATCAACTTTACGGTGGTTCTTTGCATATTTTGCTTACAGAAAATTACGAGACACACACACTGATCGATCTATTAAATAAAGATGCTAGAAGAGGATGGGGAAAAGTTAATATTTGGCGAGTTGAAGAAGAGATAGCAGAAATACAGTTACGGTATATTCCAAATGATCTTATGTATTATCTAAAGCAAAACAAAAGTCATCCGTTTATGCCATTTGTGAATGAGTCTGTAATTCCCAGCCTGAGAAAACAGGCAGATATTCAAGCATTCTCCCCAAAAAAGATCATCATCATATTGATCATTTTTGCATTATTAGTCACTGTGGTGGAACGCCTGATCCTCAAAAAAATAAATAAATACCACTGGACTTGGATTACAACACCAATGATCGTTGGTGCATTCTGCATTTTATCTTTATTTTTAGATTATTTATCATTTGGCTATAAAGATTTTTTAATATCTCAAATTTACACATTTAAAAATAAAGATGGTGCGATTCAGGAATACCGTGTACATGCCTACATTCCTGTCGCTACAAAATCCTTTAAGATTCCGATTCAAGGACAAATGATTAAATTACCAGGTCTAATTAGCGATATGACAGTTGAGGACGATTCTTTATGGATGGGTACCAGCCCAGCGAAACAATATAACTTTTTTATGAGTCAAAATTTTTATAAAGAGAAACGATCAGATGACTATGTTGTTATAAAGGCAGGTATACCTGACTTACCTATGGGTGAGTATGATTGCCTGCTCTATAATGGAACCATTTACAACAAAAATAATCAAGTTATTTATAATGACACGATTCGTTCATTCATAAGAACTGGAGGCATCGATTTTGAGTCAGCGAATACGGGATATTTAGTTACAGTGCATAAGAATACAGATGCATTTGACATAAAAGGGTTTATTAATAAAAACATGCATATTCTTATTGAAGAAAAGCGAGTAAAACATGAGTGAGATTCTAGTAGAAACTAAAAATTTATCTAAATCCTATGGAAAGCTCAAGGCATTAAATAATATGAGTATGACCTTATATAAGGGAGATATTTATGGTTTTATTGGCCCTAATGGAGCCGGCAAATCCACAACTTTTAAAATTTTATCGACCATACTTATACCGGATACAGGTACTGCGACAATTAACGGGATTAGCATTACTAGAGGATCGGAGGTGAGGGGCCTCATTGGATATATGCCAGATAGTTTTGGGGTATATGACGATATGACCGTTTACCAATACCTCGATTTTTTTGCGGCGGCATATTTCATTCCATCAAAAAAGCGCAAATCATTGATTCATGATATTCTTGAGTTGACCGACCTTACATTTAAACGAGATGCGATGGTGCAATCATTGTCCCGGGGAATGCAACAACGCCTTGGTTTATCTCGGGTACTCATCCATGATCCTAAATTGCTGATACTTGATGAACCTGCATCTGGCCTAGATCCACGGGCGCGCATAGAATTTCGTGAACTCTTGAAAGAACTGGTTAAGATGGGAAAAACTATTTTGATATCATCCCATATCCTCTCTGAACTTTCAGAAATTTGTACACGTGTAGGAATTGTCGAGCAGGGGAAATTGATTTATGAAGGAAGCCGTAGTGAAATCGAGGAAAAACTGCTTGGTTACGGCAGGATTATTGTTGAATTAAAAGATGCTGAAGCCGCAGTTCACTGTCAGGCCGTACTGAAAAAAGCACCATTTAAAATCGAAATGGTAATATATGATTATAAACTGAATATTTCAATTTCAAAAGATGGGACGGATTTGGATGATATCATCCGTTACCTGTTTGAGCATGACATAAAAATAAAGGCTTTCTATAAAAGTAAATTATCATTGGAAGACGCCTTTATGAATATTACAGAAGGGAAACTAGCATGATGAAGATATCCCCGCTGTACTATAAGGAACTTATTCAGCTATCTTCCTCCAAAAAAAGTTTTATTTATAAAACACTTTATTTATGGTGTTTGATAATTATCTCTGTATTTATTATCTACTCTTATGGTTTTCAAAATAATTATAATTCTGATACGAGCTATATAGGAAAAAAGTTATTCATCTCAATCGTGGCTCTGTTATTTGTTACGATGACAATATTCCCTCCCATATTAACTGCTGGCGTCATCTCGGGTGAGCGCCATGCCAATACATTGTCATTATTATTTATAACCCGTTTGTCGAATTGGCAAATTGTTCAGGATAAAGCACTTGCCCAGTTTACATTTTTAATTTATATATTGTGTACGACTCTACCCGTGATGACAATTGTTATGTTATTTGGTGGTGTTGATATAGCTCAAATTATATTAGCCTTATTGTATTTACTAGGCTTTGGTATTTTTAATTGTGGTATGACACTTTATTTTAGCAGCATACGAGATACCTATCTCAGTGCATTTTTTTCCTGGTTGGTATATTCGATTCTTTTGCATACAGCTGTTCTTATGCCTATGGATGCATTGGATCTCGAGGGGTTATATATACTACATCCTATTGGTGTATTTGAAGTTGCAAGAAGTGGTTTCAGTAGCCAATCTACTTTCTGTGCTTTCGTTTTATTTTTATTTTCAATCCTGTCATATTACCTTTTTTTGGTATTTGCGGATCATGCATTATTAAGAGAAAAAAAGGAAAAAACTGAAATTATCGAAGCGGATGAACCAGGAATAAATCTAAATCTCAGTCAGAAGATTCGTCTTCCAAGTATTAAATTTTCAGATTATCTAGAACCGAGATTCTGGTCAGTCAAAGACTATTTTTCTACCATATTTCGGAACTTAAAAAAATACAGAATTTTTTTATATGTTGCCAGTCCAATGCTTTTTTTACCTTTCACCTTACTTTTTTCGAGGAACTCTAGAAATTTATTTTATGATCCAAAGTTTATTTTTCAGATTTATTTTTACATTTTGCCTTTAACTCTAGTTTTTATAATGTTTCGGTCGATAAGCTGTTTTTCTGCGGAGTGGCACACAAGTAGGATGTCCCTGCTTCTTACGACTCAACTCAAAGGGAAACATTTTATAAATGGAGCAATACTCTCAATTCTTAAACTCTTTTTAATTCCCTTAATTTTATTAAGTTGTTTATTATCATATGCTGGGATTCTTCAACTATTTGGTTTTGGGCGAAATATTAGTAATGCTAATTACGTACTGGCTGCATTCTCGTTTACGAGGTAAGCGGTGATTGTTTTACAGTCTTGCTTTAATTCTGCGTGTTTTTTTCGTTACGTATTTTTGCCCATTCATCCGGCAGGAGCTCATGTATTCTGTTTGCCGGATGACTCATGATTCGTCGTAAGACATCTTCTAGAT
>JABSQK010000274.1 GCA_013215875.1 Lentisphaeria bacterium | reverse complement strand
GCCCCGATGTGAACCCCCCCAATTATGTGATCTTTCATTTTCCAGGACTCACAACCACCACCATCTTGGTATGCAGTGTAAGTATAATAAGCAATCCATGTAGTAAATGCTGCAAATGCAATCGTATAGAAAATTGTTAAGATGCGCTTAGTCATAAAATTGTTTGTCAGTCTCCCGTGATAATTGTCTACTATAATGTAATTCCCTGGGAATGTCCATTTATTGAATAACACGGAAGGGTTGATTCTTATTTCAAGGGTTGGCTTGTACGACTTAGATTCACCCAATTTCCGTACGAGAGAATTGGATTTTTTCTTGCTGTTCTTTGCCTGCCTATTATGTTTGTATTTATCAAACTAAGGGAGTCTAAAAGATGGAAGAAGAAGAAGATCAAATTTATAATATTGAGCGTCCTGAATCGGTACTGTTAACGTACTATATTCTGCAGTCATTAATGGTGGGGCCGTTTCTTATATTTCTTTTACCGTACCTGTATTTCAGGTATCATACCATGCGCTATCGTTTTGATGATAAGGGTGTGAGCATGAGTTGGGGAATTTTGTTTAAGCATGAGATAAATCTCAGCTACGACCGTATTCAGGATATTCATCTTACTTCAAATGTCGTTCAGCGCTGGATGGGATTGGCACATATTCATATTCAAACCGCATCGGGCAGTTCGGCTGCCGAGATGAAGATCGAAGGCATAAAGGACTTCGAAGCCATTCGAAATTTCCTCTATGGTCGGATGAAAGGTTATAACGAAACAGCGAAGCGGCCACCCGCAGGCCCTGGCGCAGATGTAGCAGGAGCGGTGACAAGCCCGGCCCTGCAGGCCACGCTTATTGAATTAACCGAAGAAATTCGCCTTACCCGGCAGGCCCTGGAATCTATGGGAAGGGAAGAGTAGCCATGTATAAGTATTTAAAAAAGTTTTATCTCGGGTTATTAAAAGTTCCTGATGAGGCAAGTGACCCCATGGGCAATGTAGACAGCCTGATCGTATTTCGGGCCTCGATGAAGTATTTCAAATTCAGCCTGATCATAATGATCATTTCCCGTGTGGTCATTTTTATTATTTTACTGGTGATTGAAATTAGTATCTTTTCGGCCTCTAAAGGCATGATGGTACCACTGTTGTTTTTTATATTATTCCTCGTTCTTTTCACCTACAGTGCGGTAAGCGGGTATGTGTTTCTTCGTCTGCGTTATGAAATGCACTGGTACAAGGTATCGGATCGCAGTATGCGCATTCGCCAGGGAATTTATACCGTTCGTGAAATGACCCTGACCTTTGCAAATATTCAAAACATCTCAATAACCAAGGGACCGATACAACGCATGCTGGGAATTGGAACCCTTAAAGTGCAAACTGCAGGCGGCGGTGGTGGCGCCACTCAGCAGGCCAAGGGCGGACATTTAATCGATATGCATACGGGCTATTTCCGAAATATTGATGATCCTGAAAGTGTCAGGGATATGCTTCTGGAACGCCTGAAGAACTATAAGGATGGCAACCTGGGTCCACTCGTTGAAGAGGCCCCTGAAGAACAAAAAGCAGGCCCGCCTGATTTACCGCTTGAAAGTTTTCTGGCGGACTTAATAACTGAGGCCAAAGGCATGCGCGCAGCCAGCGAAAAACTTGCGGGCAGCTAGCGCCGGATTAGCAGCTATTTAATAGTATGACTTTGCTTCCGCACCAGGGCCTGTCGCGGCTACTTTAATAGCATGACTTTGCTTCTAACATTCGGTGACTGGTAGCTACCGGGAACAAATGTCTTAACCTTGATTCTGCACCATGGCGTGTCGCGGCTACTGTTAAAACCTACATGTTCTACTGAACTACATGGTAAAAATAAGAAATATTATTATCAAAGAAAGAGATATCACCATGTAGGGGGGGGTAGGGCATATAGAAAAGAAATTTTAACTACCCATTCCGCACCACGGCGTGTCGCGGCTACTTTAATAGCATGACTTTGCTTCTAACATTCGGCGACTGGTAGCTACAGGGATAAATGTCTTAACTTTGATTCCGCACCTTTCACATCCTGACTGGTCGATATCAACTATTAACTATCAACCCCCAAGTGCTTGGTGAACTGTAAGTTCACGAGCATGTAAGCAACCCCCAAGTGCTTGGTGAACTGTAAGTTCACGAGCATGTAAGCAACCCCCAAGTGCTTGGTGAACTGTAAGTTCACGAGCATGTAAGCAACTATGAACTAATCACTACTAACTATGAACTATCAACTACTAACTATGAACTATGAACTAATCAACGCCTAATCACTTGCGGGCCTTTTTTCCGTTGGTTGATTAGTTTGCCGTTGGCGTAGTGCTGGCGCACGCTATTGGGGCTGTAGACAAAAACCAGGTAGTTAAATCTGTCCGGGGAAATTTTGAACGAGGCATGAACACCGCCGTGGCCGTAGAGGCCGTGGGAGACCATTGAGTTGCCTTCCATGTATAAACGGAAGCCGCGGTGGGTTCCCCACATAACCCGGTCGAGCAATATGCCATTTGGTCTTTTTAAGGGACGTACCCAAATCTCAAAAGTTACATTCATCGAGAAGTCGAGCAGCTTATTATTTTTTATCTGGCAAAAGCCCCCTTCAAAACGGGCATGGCCGCCTTTGCCTTCTTTACCGCCTTTGCCTTCTTTGATGTGCAGCACTTCGCCAACGATCTTTGCAGGCATTGCATTGATGCCTGGAGCCATGTTGGGAAAGGCACCATCGACGATAGTATCGAAGTTCCAATCGGCGATGAGATCTTTATTGTTGCTCATCTTTCCCTTATACCGTTCAGCAATTTCTTTGGCGGACATGCTGCGTCTGGAGATGAGCACACGGTCGAGGTCACCTCTAAAATCACCCATTTTCATATCTGCTTTATGGAAATTGAGCGCTGGCAGATTATCACAAACAAAAGGCACCCGGCTTTGAATGTCCGGATTTTTTTTGCTGGTAGCAACAATGGTGCCCTTGCCGAGGTCCTTGTCTCCGCCAGTATAGACACCGTCTTTTGTTATGCGTCCACCGGCAAGTTTATTTTTGCTGGGTAGTCGCTGCGGGGCCCCGTACATACGTTGCATATCAATATCGCCACCGGGTTCAACGGACCAGACAACTGTGGTATCGATGGGTTTGCCATCTTCATCAAAGGCATTTGTAACGTTGAGTACAGCACCGTATTGATCCAATGGGGTTGCCTTAAATTTGTAGGGCCAGTTTGGTGGAATCCAGACTTCGGTGGGACTGATGCGATAACCCGCAAAGCGCGGCGGGCCCCCGGGCTTGACCGTGCGGTCGTCGGCGATAAAGGTATCCGGATCATACCAGTTGGCGAAGAGACAGTCGTTGGGAAGAAACTCCATTTTCTGGCTTGCGCTATTCCACCAGATAAGCAAATTTGACCAATCGGTATTTTCGTGGCCCTCAATCTTGATGTCGTAGAGTTTACCCTGTTCCAATTTAATTTTGGTGCGATCCCTCTTGATGCCGTGGTAGCGCCAATTGTTAATGAGCAGCTTGCCATCGATCCAAAAGCGTACACCATCATTCACCTGGGCGGTAAAGGTATAGATCTCAGAATAGCGTGGCTTTAGCTTGGCAATCATGCGCCAGGAAAAGCGCTCCCTGCCGATCTTTGGAGCCGGGCTTTGAGGGCCCCAGTTTAAGTTGGTATCTCTCTCCATCTTGACCAGTTCGAGTTTGTTCAGATTGGTATCGTTGAAGTACTGGGTCTTCAAGCCATGCCCGTGGGTAAAGTCAGGCGGTTCATCTATGGACTCTGTAATAAGGACGCCGCTTTTTTTGTCAGGGACGAAGACTTTAATGGGTGAAACCGGGCCCTTGCCATCCATGCGAACGATCTCGGCGGTGAATCGCCAGCCACCAAGCCCGGGAATGGTCTCGACAAGAATAAGACTCCAACCCTTTGGCAGATTTACCGGGAAGGGTCTGACAAGCAGCGGCGAAGGGTCGACATAATTCCTGGGCCGCCAGGTTTTGTAGGGTTCACCACGATCCGAGTAGAGCAGGCGGCGATTGACCCAGACCCTGGCCCCGCCACGATGGGCAAATTCCAATACAGCCATGCCGGCGGTTTCCATCTCAACCCAAGTGACTGCGTAAACCTTCCTGGTATGGACTTCGCCGGGATCATGCTTAAACACAGTGATCTGATTCGTTGGGCTCGTCAACGGTTTCCATTCAAGTTTTCTCCTTTTAAAAACGTAACGCTCCTGCAAACTTATCTTTGGCTTTAAATGTGGCGGTGGAATGTGAATTTTGTCATGTACATAATTGTCGGGGAAGGGACCGAGCACATGCCAGTACTTGATGTAGCGATGATTCATGTAGCTCCGCTTACGGCGCAACTCATACATGGTCTTGGCGGAAATTTTGCAATCCTCCATGAGCTTGTCCATGTTTGCAGTGGCCGTTTTTTTAGATTTGAGCATCTCGATTTCCCATGCACCATAAAGGTAATGAATCGCTCTGGGATGATTGGGCAGCTTTTTTAGAAACCAGTGGATCTGTTTGAGTTCTTCATCGAGCTGCGGTTTGGTCAGGTGCATCAAAGTGGCAAAGAAAGGGTCGGCAATATCCGTTCCGCCTAAGTGAGGAATGGTTTTTTTCAATAGGGCGATTCCGGCATCCGGGTCTTTTGTTTTTCCTGCGGGCAACCACGTCGTCTTAGGTCCCTTTACATACGATGCATACCAGCCCTGCGCTTTTTGACTAACGCCCTGAGTTTTTGCAAAGGCGCTTATTATGGCTCCTGGCTTACGCTGGGTCAAATTGGTTTGATGTTGATGCAGCAGTTTGAGTACACGCATCTGGTACTCCGTCGTATCGCTGCTCAGCGGTGATTTGCCAGTGAGTTGCGTGGCGATAAATTTGCGTCCCACCGGCCAGTCATTCACATGAATGCGCAGCATTTTTCTAAGCAGCCAATAGGACTCCTCTTCACGGGGCAGGCTGCGGGCCAGCAGCAGTGCAGCACGTTCTTCGGGTTCTGTATAGGCATGCAGATAGAGCGGCACATTCACCCAGCTCGCAATGGGCGAGCCCGGTTTCATATCGCTGTCATAAATAGCGACCGATAGATTGATGCTGCGTTCAGCCGCGAAACCTGATTTGCAGAGCTGCTCCAGGGGTATGGCAGTTTCATAGGTCAGGCGCAGGGTTTCCGAACTGTGGTGAATCACACTGCGGATACCGCCGGGGCTGGTACGGCGGTGCACAACACGGCCATGCTCGTTCAAACCCAGATCAAATTGGAAGAGGTCGCGCCTTTCCCTCGGGTGCGGGGCCTTATTACTGGCCAGGGTAAGCTCGGCCCAGTCGCCGCCGCCGCCAAAGCGCCCCGGGCCGATAAGCGGACTGACCTGTGCATTCGTATAGGAGACCGAGAGATAGAGGTAGCGATTGTCGTGGGCGGCATAGAGTCTTAGATCCTTATTTTTATGTGCGATACCGCTGTCTTTGATTGCCGCTAAGTCATCTTCGCGACCATCAAGACGAAGGGTCTCGGCCCGGTAGAGAATTTTTCGTTCGTAAAGATCTTTCTCTGGACTCAAGTCGATGACATGCAGCCCTTGTTCGTCTGTGATAAAAAGGTGGGTCTCTGTCCAGACAAATTCATTTCGCCAGGAGCCACGAGTGGAATTAAAGTAGGACGGATTAACAGGTAGTTTTTTGCTATAAACAAATTCATCTTTTAAGCGATCGAAAACATCAATCCTGAATTCCGCTTTCTTCACCGGCGAGCGTTCCTGGGGCGCCGGGGATTGTATGGACGCGACATAGAGCAGATTGCCCGCTAAATGATAACTCTTGATTTCGCAGTTCGGCGGCACGATGGCAACAATATCGGTTTTCTTTAACTTTGGATTATGTATGCGCAAGCGCCTGCCGCGAATTTCGCAAACCAGGTCGTCTTTGAGTAAAAAGTTATTGCCGGGGCCGAGATTTATTTTAGTGCCTGGCTTATCCGCGAAGAAGAGTAAACGCCGGCGTTTGTCATGGGGGCCCACTTCGAGAAAGACCGTGCCGCCATTAACATCATGGATGTACGGCTGCGGGCTATTTCCCCTCGTACCTATTACCATAAGTGTTCCTCCAAATTGTTTTATGGACTTGGTATTTAGATCCATATGGAAGAGGCGTCCTTTCGTACCAAAGACCCACAGATGGGATTCATTGAAGCGAAAGACCTTGGACTTGCCGGGGAAATCAATTGTATTAAGAGGCTTGCCGGTTGCCATATCGAGACTAAGCAGGGTGCATGGAGAGTCTCTCTTCCTGCCTTGCTGGCCAAAAAGATGAACGCCGCTCTTACTCAGATGCATACCAAAATAGCGATATAGTTTTGGCATTGGCACTTTCCAAAGTTGATTGCCAGTGCTGAGGTTCATGAGTTCCAGGCCCTCTGCGGTACGCATCAGCAGTTGTTGGTCCAATCGTTTCCATTCAATGATTGTTGCTAGCCGATAGACCCAGAGCAGATCGCCGCTGATGGCATCGAGGCTTTTCACCGACTCATTGCCGATAATAAGAATTTGCTTTTCATCAAAATAAAGTTGGCGCAGATCCGATGGCATGAGCTTCTGCCAGGCGGTTTCTTGCTGTTTAGTTTTTACGGCTTCAAGAAAACCATCGGCATAGAGGTAAATCATCGGCGGGAATTTTCCCGGAGGGATATAGAGCTTGGTGGCTGTTGAGCGCGCAGCTCGTGCGGAGAGGGCGCTACCACTTTTGCGGTCATTGTTTAATTCATACCAGGTATTGCCTATGGGTGTAACACTTTGCGGACTTTTTGTAGCAATGGCGACCTGCTTGAGATTCTTACCGCTCTCACGATCGAGAATTTGGTGAAAGGACCCATGGATCAGTGTGAGTGTATTATGACTAAACACAGCATGCACCGGTATCATTTTATAATCGCGGGTCCAGAGGATCTTGCCGGTTTTTATTTCGGCGGCAAGCAGCGTTTTCCTGCTTTCAATATAGATACGAGTCCGGTCATGTCCGATGATTCGGGAGCGCGGAATGAAAGGACTCTCCCAGAGAATCTGCCCACTGGCCGGATCCAGTGCCGTAAGCCCCGGCTGGTCTTTGGCAGCGAGAATGAGGCGCCCGTCAAGGATCATGGGTTCTGTTGCCAGTTTACTTATATAGTCGGAAAGTTGTGTCGGTAGCGGGTTGTAGCCGCTGTAGGTACGAACCCACTCCACCAGGCCGTCGCGCGCATCCAGTCGCGCCATAAGTCCCCCGTTGCTAATGACATAAATTGCACCACGGTGAAAATTCAGTTTGGCATGGATTCCCGTTACCCATTGCCGCTGCCTGCGGTGAGTGACACCGAAACGGGTCTTGCCAAGTTTTCGACTCCAAATCAGAGTGCCGTTTTTAGGATTCAGGCAGAGCACGTAAAAGTCAGTTTCGTCAAGATTGAATACTTCGAGCTGTGTTTCAATAACCGTAATGTAAAGTCGCTCACCTTTTAGAATGGGATCGCCGGCCGGCAGTCTGCGTTTGTTCCAATAGGGTTTGTCCACAGTCGTCCAAAGCATTTTACCATTTTGGCTATCGAAGCAGGCGATATGTTTCTGCAGGCGCCGGTGTTGAAGGGCCGGAATCTCTTTCTGCCCCTTACCATCGAAAATCATTAAATCATCCTTTCGGTCTCCCACCGCATCGGGGTAGGACCAGCGGCTGTAGATACGGTCTTTGCCGATTGCCGGATAGGCCAGGTCGGGGATGAGCGGTTTTTCATATTGGCCGCCGATACGCCAAAGGGAGGCGGACTGCTGAATCCACAGGGGTGTCTCCAGATTATCGGGCGCATAGCTGGCGATGTAAGCCGGGGCCGAAACAATAATCGCTTTGGCATCGGCCTGTACGGTTACCAGGGGCCAGGGCAGTTGCGACCAGTTTGTCATGAGTTTTTGACTGTACAGAATACCGGGATGATGACTGCTGATGCGTGGCAATTGAATGCGCCGGTGAGTTTTTACAGCAACTTTTTCCGGCTGCGCTTCCACCCTTATGGCCTTGATAATTGTCGCCAGTGTTACCTGCTTGCCAAACCACAGACGTTTACTTGTTTTGTCTGCCTTGGCGAGCAGCGTGTTAAGTTCCGCATGGCATTTTGGCTGTTCAGCGAGACTGACGAAGTAGGCTGTTTCAGCTTCCAGCCGCAGCCTGGCACTGCTGCTAAATGTCTGAATGTCTAAGAAACAGCGGGCAGCCAGCTCAGGGTTACCGCGTGCAAGTTCGCGATTGGCATAATTGAAAAGTGCCCAGGAGCCAGTCTCTGACCAGGGAAAATTGCGCCACAATTTAAGCAGGTCTTCATCGGCACGATTGTCGATGCCAAAGCGCCAGCGCCGTACAACTCTTTTGGCTTCTTCTTCCTGGAGCTTTCTGAAATTTTCCCTGCTCTTGGGATCGGCGGCCAGTTTCGTGATGATCTCACGCCAGAGATTTTTTCTCAAGGGTGATTTGTCATCTTCGATATAGAGCTTCTGCTGCTTGAGTGCATCTTCCATCACCGTCTGCAGAGCTTTGGCATCCTTTCCATCGAGCCCCTTTTTGATTGTTTCTATCCACTGAATGTGTTGTATTTCGCCGAGCTCCTCTTCCATATTAAATCGTTGTGGTTTGTAAGCTGTAAAAAGTCGCCGGACGGTAGCCATCAGGTAGCGTACCCGTCTATCGCTATGGGAACGGGAAATTTGGCGACTCAGATAGTCGTATGATTTCCAGGCGAGGTCGAGGCGTTTTACCTCTGCCAGCAATTGTATATTCAGCAGCTGCAAATAGGGCCCAGGCCCTTCAAGATCTTCGATGTTCTTTAAAACGAGACTGGCGGAAAAGGTTTTTTTAGCCTTCAGTGCTTCATTGAACATGTTTGTTTGAGCAGCGAGTAAAACCTCATCCGTACGGGGTAAGGCGCCGAGTTCGACGAGGGCTTGCAAGCGCTTAACTGCATAGTCACGGTCGCTGCGACTGCGGCGGAGAAGCTCACGCAGAATGTCGATCGCCAGATCCGTATTGCCGCTAGTCTCCAAGAGCATTTTTTTGAGTAGATCCGGTTTGGCTCGTTGTACTTCCCGATCGACGGCTAACAGAGGAACTATTAGAGTCAGGCCGAGAAAAAGAATAGAGTAAAAACGTTTCAACCCATATCCTCCTTTTGCTTATTCACCCTAATGAGCGATTGCACGGGGTTTCCATTCGCTTGAGAGCTTGCCATTGGCATAATGCTGGCGCACACCGTTGGAGCCGAAGACCCAGACCAGATAGGTAAACTCGCGTGAGGGAATTTTAAAAGGACCATGCATAGAGCCATGGCCGTATAATGCATGCGAAGCGAAGCCACCACTTGATAAAAACAGCCTCCAGCCCCGGGGTGTTCCACCAAGATCGCGGTTGAGTATGCTGCCACCCGAATTTTTGTTTATCGGCCGCACCCAGGCCTCAAACGTTACGTTTTGGGAGAAGTCCAGCAGCCTGTCATTTTTTACAATACAATAACCCCCGTCAAAACGGACGACTGTACGTTTGGGTTCTTTGACGATGAGCACCTGACCTTTAATTTTTGCATGCAATTTATTGATGCCCGGTGCCACGTTGGGAAAGTGCCCATCTTTAATTGTATCGAAGGTCCAGTGGGCGATGAGATTTTTATTGTTGGTGATTTTTCCCTTATAACGCTCGGCAATTTCTTTGGCTGATATCATGCGGGTGGAAATGCGCAAATCATCCACGTCGCCGGCAAACTGGCCCATGAGCAGATCCGTTTTATGTGGAGTGAGAGTTGGCAAGCTGTCAATCGCGACCGGTACCCGGTGTTGGATGTCGGGATATTTTTTGCTGGTCACAACGATACTTGCTATACCGAGCGAGCCATCACCTTTAAATACACCACCCTGTGTAATTGTGCCAAATGCCTGTTTATTGACATTCGGCAGGTAATGTGCGGCTCCATACATACGAAGCATATTTAAATAGCCGCCTTTTTCGACGGACCATTTTGCTGAGGTATCGACCGGCTTGCCATATTCATCGAAGGTTCTTGAAACTCTCAGTCTTGCCCCGTATTGATCGAGAGGGATGGCCTTAAACCTGTAGGTCTGTAAGGACTTTATTGACGGCAGCCAGACTTCAGAAGGTGTGATGCGGTAACCGGCGAAGCGCGGCGGGCCGCCGGGTTTCGTCGCACGTTCATCGGAGATATAGGTATCTGTATCATACCAGTTGGCAAAGAGCCGCTCGTTGGGAATAATCTCATGCCTCTGGCTCGGGCTCCTCCACCACACATACATCAGCGCCCAGTCCGTATTCTCATGTCCTTCAATCTTTATATCGTAAAGCTTATCTTTTTCCAGTTTAATTCTGGCCCGATCTTTTTTAGTGGAATGATGTTTCCAATTATGAACGAGCAGTTTGCCGTCGATCCACAGGCGTATGCCATCATTTACCTGGCATGTAAAGGTATAGGTTTCAGTATAGCGCGGCTTTATCTTGCCAATCATGCGCCAGGAAAAGCTTTCCCTGCCGACTCTTGGGTCTGGACTAAAAGCATGCCATACCATTCGTGTATCTTCTTCCATTTTAACAAATACAAGATTGGTTAGATTGCCTTCATTGAAGTATTGAGTTTTCAATCCCTGGCCGCGCTTGAATGCTGGCGGTTTATTTATTGACAAGGCAATTGGCACGGCACCTTTTTGCGGGACCATGACTTTCATGTTGGGAACCGGGGCTTTGCCATCGAGCTGAACCAGCTCGGCAGTGAAGCGCCAGCCACCCACTCTGGGAGCAATCTCGACTAGAATGCGGCTCCAACCCTTTGGCATATAAACGGGAAAGGGTTTTACTAGAAGATAAGGATCGACAAAGTTCCCGGGGCTCCAAACCCCGCTTTCGCCAGGATCCGAAACGACCATACGACGGTTGATCCAAACGCGGGCTGCACCACGATGAGCAAATTCCAATACAACCATACCGGCCTTTTCCATCTGGACCCAGGTGACGGCGTAGGCATTATTTGAATGAATAACACCGGCCCTGTGTTTGACCGGGGTGATTTCATGCGTTTTACTAGTCAGCCTTTTCCATACCAGTGTCTGCTTTGGAAAAACGTACTTGTCGGTCAATTTAATTTTAGCTTTCATATGAGGTAGGGGGGTGACCATAGCATCTTTTTCAAATGCGTCCGGGAATGGGCCGAGCACGTGCCAATCCTTTATATAGTGATGTCCCAGGTAACTGCGACTGCGGCGGAACTCATAAATTGTCTTACCCGGAATTTTGCAATCGAGCATCATCTTATCCATATTTGCCGCGGCAGTTTTTTTGGATTTTGTCATTTCGATTTCCCAGGCTCCATAGAGGTAATCAATCGCTCTGGGATGATGAGGCAGTTTTTTAAGAAACCAGTGAAATTGCTTGAGCTCATCATCAAGTACTGGCTTGGTAAGATGTATAAGTGTCGTAAAGAATGGATCGGCAATGTCTGTACCGCCGAGCAACGGAATGGTTTTTTTCAATAAGGCGATACCTACAGCCGGGTCTTTTGTTTTTCCCTTAGGCAGTCGAACGGTCTTGGGTCTTTTGGCATATTTTGCATACCAGTCTAAAGCCTCTTTGCTGACACCCTGTGTTTTTGCAAACGCTGTAACCATTGGGGCCGGTTTCCGTTGGGTCAGATTCTTCTGATGCTTGTGCAAGAGTTTAAGCATTCTCATCTGATGTTCAGGCATGCCGCTGTTTATGGGTGAGCTGCGTTTGAGCTGTTCGGAAACGAAGCTGCGTCCCACCGGCCAATCCTTTACATGAATGCGCAGCATTTTTCTAAGCAGCCAATAGGATTCCCGTTCATAGGGCAAACTGCGTGCAAGCAGCAGGGCGGCCTGTTCTTCAGTTTTAGTATAAGCATGCAGATAGATTGGCATATTCACCCAGCGTGCAATCGGCGAGCCCGGTTTCATATCACTGTCATAAACAGAGACCGATAAATTTAAGCTGCGGTCTGCAAAATGTCCGGGGGAACTGAGTTGCGATAGGGGGATGGCGGATTCATAGATCAGCTGCATGCTTTCCGTATCGTGGCGAATCACACTGTAGATTCCTCCGGGCATGCTGCGGCGATGCACGGTGCGACCATGATTGTCTATGCCTAGGTCCCATTGGTAAAGATCGCGACTTTCCGCCTGGTGTGGTGTCTTATTGCTGGCCAGGGTAAATTCAACCCAGTCGCCATCGCCACCAAAACGTCCACTGCCAAGCAGCGAACTGAATTGCGTATTTGTGTAAGAGACAGAGAGGTAGAGGAAGCGGTCGTCGTGCGTCGCATAGATCTTCACATCCTTATATTTATCGGGCATAAGGCCGGACTTGATTGCAATAAATTCTTCATTGTGTCCGTCAATAACAAGTTTCTTAGAACTCCGGTAGATGATTTTTCGTTCATTGAGATCCTTCTCAGAGCTGAGTGCGATGACATGTAATCCCTGGGCATCGGTAATAAAGAGATCTGTCTCTGTCCAAACAAACTGGTTACCCCATGAGCCGCGTTTCGAACTCCAATAGGCCGGGTCGACGGGCAGTCGCTTGCCATAAACAAAGCGGTTTTTTGTGCGATCGAAAACATCAATTCTAAATTGCGCTTTCCGCACAGGCGAGAGTTCCTGGCGAGCCGGCGATTGTACGGAAGCGATATAAAGCAGATTGCCCGCTAAGTGATAATCCTTGATTTCGCACGATGGCGGCACGATAGCTACAACATCAGTTTTCTTTGATTTGGGATTATGAACCCGCAAGCGCCGGCCGCGAATCTCGCAAACCAGATCGTCCTTCAAGAGATAATTATTTCCGGGTCCGAGGATTATTTTAGCCTTGGGGTTATCCGCATAGAAGAGCATGCGTTTACGCCTGGACCCTTGTCCTGCTTCGAGAAAGACTGTGCCTCCTTTCACATCGTGGATATAAGGCCTGCTACTCCTTCCAACCCCAATTGTTCCACCAAATTGTTTGATAGCTCTCGAATTTAAGTCCATATGATAGAAGCGCCCCTTCAAGCCCAGCATCCAGAGATGGGATTCATTGAAGCGGAAAATCCTCGGGCGTTCGGGAAAAAAGCTTGTTTTAAACAGTTTGCCGCTAGTCGTATCGTAACTATCGAGTGTACCGGCGTAAATCTTTTTATTGTTGCGCTGGCCAAATAAGTGGGCACCGCTTTTACTCAGATGCATGCCAAAGTAAGTACGAAATTTTGGGAAAGCAGCCTGCCAAAGCCGTTTGCCATCGTCGAGATTAATGAGCTCGATGGTCTCTGCGGTGCGCAGCAGCATG
>JABSQK010000273.1 GCA_013215875.1 Lentisphaeria bacterium | reverse complement strand
TGAGCGTAGTTCTTCCATTAAATTACGAGTTGCAAGACGCTGACCAATTGTTTCTGCTGTCATTAAAAAGCCGCGTGGATCTATTACAGTACCACCTTTTTTTACAACACGATCAGCCAAAGGGATATCAGCAGAAATAATCAAATCATCAGATTTCATGATCTCCACGATATGATCATCAGCAACATCAGCACCTGCAGACACAACAATACATTCTACCAAATCTGATTCGGGTATACGGATATATTGATTTGCCACGAGAATTAATTGTATTTTTCTTCGTTCTGACGTTTTAAACAATAATTCTTTGGCAGGAGCAGGGCATGCATCAGCGTCAACCAAAATCTTCATTGAATAATCTCCGTAGAATATACACGGTGACAGACATCAAAAGCTGCATTAGCTATTAAAGTACCAGACAGGGGTCCGGCTTAAGCTAAAAGCTAATTCAGTTTTATGATTGGCAACACTAAAGCAGAAATCAGGTAGAATTAAGACAATGTCTTATTTCATACCGTCATCCCCCTTGAAGTGATAAGCTTGCAGATCTGCAAGCTATAAAGCTATTCGAACAAACTAGAGAACTGTAATGTTCTCTGCCTGTAGACCTTTTTGGCCCTGAACAACTGTAAACTCAACCTTCTGACCTTCAGCCAGAGTTTTGAAGCCTTCGCCAGATATCGCGCTGTGATGTGCAAACACATCTGGTCCTGATTCTTGCTCGATAAAGCCAAAGCCCTTGGTTTCGTTGAACCATTTTACGGTTCCGGTAGTTGTAGACATAGTGTATATCCTGTTATTAATTAAAGCCCGTTAAGGCCACTTATCTTAAAAAGTACAGTCATTTAATAAAAATACTAGTAGCAACTATGGCAAACCAGTATTCGTAGAAAAAGCATACTTTCTCAAGGTGAATGACTATAGGCAAGTTATTAGACTAGTCAACGCGAATTTCATCATATCTAAAAACATAATTATATTAAAACAATAAACAAAATTGATAACGCAGGCTATTTGGCCGATTTCGCCTCATTTAAATGGGATTTTCAGGATGAAGTTCTCATGTTAATTAGCAGCAAATGAATCGCTACATATGAGAACTTCTACGGATATGAAGGAAATGTAAATAAATTTATGAGACAGCTTCTGTTCCAGTTACAGTGCGTTCACTAAGCAATGCGGCTTTACTTAAATCGATGCGGAACTTTTAACGTCTCTTGTTCCAATTTTTTTAATGAATCTTCGTTGCTCAATTGAGCTTTAGTCCATTTAACACTATCAGATTGTTTATACTGTTTGAGAACAACTGGTTCATCTTGGTTTTCATCACTATCATCTGTATCCTTAAAGTCCCGTGTTAAGGTGGGAATTTTATTCTTGTATGAGAATATCCATTTCTCACTTTGGTCCTTCCATTTCAAGATAATTGTTTCACCATTTTCGATAATTCTCGCTTTCGCATCTGGAAAAAACCGAATGTGATAGCGTGGAATACCCGATGCATATTTCTGATTTTTTTTCAGTATTTTCACCTGTTTGCCCTGTGAAATCGTCATTTCATATCTGTCATCTTCATAGTCATTCACTATTATGGTTTCATGTTTTATAGCTTTTAGCATCCAGTCTGTAGCAGGAATCTTTTCACCAATTTTGACAAAATGATCGTCTCTGGATTTTTTTCCTGCGATCCGTATCTGAGCCTCCCAGGTATTTTCTTTTTCCGGATCAGTCCGCACCACCCCTTTAAGCATAATCGGAAACATTTTTTGAGATACCTTAACAAATCGAACAAGCGGGCCCAGTTTTACTTTTGGTACTTCAATTGGTGGAATTTCATTTTTGTTATTTTCATCATCAATATGAATTATATCAAATACAGACATTCTAGTAAATGGGTTAAATGTTGTGCTAAAATGTAACCAGTGTGGCCCTTGTGGTGTTGTTACATAGAGTGCAGAATCATATAAAGTTCCCTCACCTATATTGTTCAGGTAGTTTTGCATATTTTCATGCAACTCTGCTGGCGCTTTTTTATCAAAAGGTTTATTATAAATTCGATCATCGCCTAAGGAGGCTAATTCCTCCCAGGGTCCTGTGGTAAATGCCGGTTTCCACAGTCTATCCTGGTCAACTTCGACTGCAACATCGTATCTAGATGCATCAAATTTTTCAACATCTAAACTACCGAGTACTATTACTTTTTTACCATATAGAGCTTCCAATTTTTGATTAAGTTTTACCAGATTGAGAAGTTTTACAAATACGATGGATATTAAGCATACCAGCATAATGACTAATACTAAGCGATCTAAATATTTCAGGTACTTCAGGTATTTTTTCATTAATTTTTCCTCTACTATTTATCACCCTAATACAAATTTATTTAAAACACAAGATCTAGCATCTACATTCTTAAACACAGATAAATTCTCAATATTGCTGCTACCCGCTTATGAACTTAGGTGGTGTAATTATTAATTCGAGGGCAAGGAAATGTCACATGATTCTGGCTGGCGAGTGGACTAATTCTTAAATCAACGTATTGGTTAAACAACTATTTTTCTAGAGAGAGACCATGACATTAAAAGTAAATAATCAAGAAATCTCCGACGAGATATTGGAACAGGAATATCAACAAATTCTTCAGCAGCAGCAAACGAATCCGGAATTGCAGCAAATGAGCCCCGCAGACCTATACAGCGTTGCACGAGAAAATGTTATCGACCATTTTTTATTGCGCCAGAGTGCAGAAGAAACATTTAACGACGTTCCCGAAAAGGATATCGAGAAACGCTATGGTGAACTTCTCGAACGTTTTGATGGTGAGGCAAACTTCCTTGAGAAAAACCGACTTACAGAATCTGATATTGGCCATGTAAAAGAGACTCTTCGTAAAGATTTCCAATTATCTAAACTGATCTGGCAGATTACCGATGAGATTGAAAAGCCGGATGATGATACGGTCTACAAAGAGTATACGACTAATATCACTCACTTTGGAACGCCGGATAAGCTCGATGCATCGCATATCGTTAAGCATACGAATAAAGGCGAAAGTCCTGAGCAGGCGATGGCAAAGATAAAAGAAGCCGAAGCAAAATTGAAGGCAGGCGACGATTTTCTCAAAGTAGCTGAGGAATACTCAGATTGCCCAAGTAAGGGTGGTAGCCTTGGTGAATTCCCCCGTGGACAAATGGTACAGCGTTTTGATGACGTCGTATTTAAATTGAAGGCGAATCAAGTGAGCGAAATTTTCGAGACAGAGTTTGGTTATCATATTGCCAAAGTGCATAAGGTGACTCCAGGGCAGATCACGCCATTTGGTGAGATTAAAGAGCGCTTGGCAGAAGGACTCTATAACCAGGCAAAAGCGAAAGTTGTCGATGCCTACATTGCGGATATTCGTAAAGACGCAAGCATCGAAGAAAGTTAAGTCATTTCAGAAGCAGGGTGTGTTTTCCAATTAGCTTCTAGCTTTGAAGGCTTATGGCATTTTCCCCAAAGATTACCGGATAGGATATCGCTTCGCCCTTTTCCATTGTATCATGATCCATATAACAGACGCTGAAGGCGCGTCTGCTATCAGCTGATTTATTTGTATCTGAACTGTGTAGCAACCAATTATGTAGCAGCATGACCTCGCCTGCTTCAAGCTCCAAGTATACCCGATCTTCATCTGTACAAAGCTCAGCCGCTTGCTCATCAGTTAGGAAACCGCTTGGGTGTTCCGGGTTAATTAAACGCTTATGAGATCCGGGAATGATTTCTACGCAGCCGTTTTCTATTGTGGCTGGATCAAGAGCTGCCCAGATTGTCACTAGAGGATCCTTATCAAGGTTATTCCAGCGATCCTGGTGCCAGGGAAGCTTAGTGCCTTTCATAGATGGTTTGTTAAAAAACATCGCACGAAAACAGGCAATATTTATACCTTCCCCATATACATGAGTGCAAATTTCCTCAAAGATGGGGTAGCTCATAAATTCTAAGAATTTATCATCCAACTCGAGGTCCTGGATTTTTCGATAATTAAGAGAGCTACCCTTGTGGCCTTTTGTCTGGTCATCAAGGTCACCGTATTCACCACTGGTACTATCGAGCTGCATCAGCATTTTGTTATAGTTTAGAGCCGCTTTGCCCAGCATAATTTCATCAATACGATCTTGAAGTCCTTTCAGATTATGTTCATCTAAGATTTTTCCGAGCTTCAAGTAACCTGTACGTTCATATGATGCCCAGTCTTCGTCACTTATCAGTGTCATTTTAATTTCCTTAAATAGTGCGTTGTCTATACTATTCATTCGTTTATACGGATGGTCAATTATTAAGAATAAAAAGTCTTAGAAATAGCTAAGAGTTGGGTCTAGTTGATGAGATTGGGTATTGAGCAGGTGTACATGTACGTACTGAATTTGCTAAGCGCGTCAACTTGCTGGCATTGGTGTATGCGGCAAAATTGATCGATTAATTTACTGATAATTTATTCAGCTTCGACTACGTCATCCAGTATATTCGCATCCAGAAATGCATTTGCATCATCTTGGCTTGCATCACTTTCATCAGGAGAAAGGATGGAGTCATCTTCTTCATCTTCTTGATCGTTCGCAAAGATATTATCTAGAAGTTCGTTTACTCTATCGGTACTTGGCCAGTAGATGGATTCATCATAGACAAATCCACTATTGTCTCCTACAGGGTTTGCGTAGTAAGGCACATAGTTTTGTGGATTCTGTGTAACAGCATTATCAAATTCAAAATACCGCGAGCTGTTATTTGTTTGCAAAATTGGCGTATAGATCTGTGGATAATAAGTGGGTATAAATACTAATGGCTCCTGGCTCGGAGTGCTTACTGGAATCACTTCAGATTCATTAACTATTGGATCTGTTATTCCGGTAATTTGAATGGTGACTGTTGCGGTATCTGTTCCCCCATTGCCATCATCAATAGTATAGACAAATGTATCCGTGGCAGTTTGCCCCAGTTCAAGATCATCAAATGCGGCATTAGGATCATATTCAAAATCGCCATTGGCTTGCATCGTGAGTAACGCTCCGGATGCCAATTCAATCTCTGTACTACCAGAAGCTGCAACAGCATTTGCTCCATCACTTTGGATATTGGTGACTGCGAGTACATCGGTGACATCTGTATCTGCATCGGTACCTGTAATCAGATTGCCTTCAATTAAAGTTTCTTCATCTGTAATGTAATTCTCATCGTCAAGATAGCTGTCATCACCTGCAACAGGTGCATCGTTTAATCCATTGATTGTTACTGTGACAGTCGCCGTATCAGTTCCGGAATTACCATCATCGATCGTGTAAACAAAACTGTCAGTATTTGTTTCGCCTAGAGCAAGCGTCTCGTATTGGCCATTGGGATCATATGTAAAGTTGCCATCCGCCTGCATGTAAAGTAAAGCACCAGAGGCCAGCGTAATGGTTGTTGTACCCGTCGCAGCAATCGCATAAGAGCTGCCATCATTTACATTTATTACGACAAGCACATCACTTGTATCAGGATCTGAATCAGATGTGGTAATCACATTACCGGCCACGGTCGATGCTTCATCTGTTGCAATAGCATCATCGGCTGCGACTGGCAGATTATTAGTTCCCGTAATATTTATTTGCAGTGTAGCCGTATCTGTCCCACTGTTGCCATCATTGATGCGATAAACAAAACTATCTGTTAGCGTTTCACCAACTGCGGCTGATTCGAATTGACCATTCGGATCGTATGTGTAGTCACCATTGGCCTGCATATAGAGTGTGCACCCTAGCCATTAATCGTATAAACGTCCTTATAAATAGGGTTACACTTAAACCCTTTTCGTTTTCTTAAATTAATGTCAATATGTTTATTTTCAAGCATAAAGTTTTTAGCTGCCTGCCTGAATGCAATATTTGC
>JABSQK010000272.1 GCA_013215875.1 Lentisphaeria bacterium | reverse complement strand
CTTGCGCCGCTATGGGACCGATGTCGTCGATGTTTTGCAATTCATCCAAACTTGCGGCCATGAGTGCATCGATATTGTTAAAGTGTTCCATGAGCCGTTCGGAAGCGCGCTTACCTACCTGTCGTATACCGAGCCCGTGAATTAGACGCCAGGGTGGATTGCTTTTACTTGCTTCAATATTGGTCTCAATCTTCTTCAACGATAGACTACCTAGCCCATCAACATCGCTTAGTCTGGCATAGGCTATTTCATCTATCTCATAGAGATCTGCAGGTGCTTTGACTACGTCCTGCTCAATGAGCATTTCGATAATTGCTTCCCCGAGATTATCGATATTCATTGCCGTGCGGCTGACAAAATGGCTCAAGCGGTATTTAACCTGGTCGGGGCATTCCAGGTTTGGGCATTTTACTGCAACTCCGCCCTCGACCTTCTCTACAGGTCCCTGGCAACTTGGGCATGCCTCCGGAACACTGATGCTTGTTTCTGAACCATCGCGTTCCGATTCGATATAGCGTAATACCGCTGGAATAATTTCGCCGGCCTTTTCTATTTCAACCATGTCGCCAATGCGAACGCCTTTGCGTTCGAGTTCTTCAAAGTTATGCAGCGTGGCACGACTCACAGTGGAGCCGGATAAAAAGACCGGTTCCAATTCGGCAACCGGGGTGAGTATACCTGTACGCCCTACTTGTATGGTAATATCTTTCAATCGGGTGATGGCTTTCTCTGCAGCATACTTGTAAGAGATAGCCCAACGTGGCGCTTTCGATGTAAAGCCCAATTCTTCGCGCAGGGAATAGTCGTTTACCTTGATTACCGCTCCATCAATTTCGTAGGGCAATTCCGCTTTCAATGTTTCCAGTTCTTCAATGGCGGCCAGAGCAGAGTCGATATCTTTACAACTGCGTGTGAAGTCGCAAACTTTTAATCCATAGCTCGTGAGTTGTTCGATCATCATCTGATGTGTTTCGATATCGGGACCATCTACTTCACCTGTGGCATAAAAGAAAATATCCATTGGCCTCTGGGCAGCGACATTGCTATCGAGTTGTTTCAATGAACCGGCGCAGGTATTACGCGCATTTGCATAAAGTTGTTCGCCATTCGCTTCGAGTTCTGCATTCATCTTTTCAAACTCTTTTTTGGCGATAAATACTTCGCCGCGGGCTTCCCATATTGCCGGTATATCATCACCCTGCAAACGCAATGGAACTGAGCCAATGGTTTTTACATTGTGGGTAACATTATCGCCTGTAGCACCGTTTCCACGGGTGAGCGCGCGCAGCAGTGAGCCATTTTCATAACGAATCGAAATAGAAACACCATCTATTTTAGGTTCGACAAAATAATCGAAGTTTTCATGGCCGAGTAGTTTAACAATGCGTTTATGAAAGGCTCTTAGTTCGTCTGCCGAGTAGGTATTATCCAGACTAAGCATTGGCACGGGATGGTCGAATTGTTCAAAACTGGAAAGCACCAGACCACCCACTTTTTGGGTCGGCGAATCGTCCCGCATTAATTCTGGATGCTCACTCTCGAGTTTCTCCAACTCCTTATAAAGACGGTCGTATTCAAAATCCGAGACTTCAGGATCGGCCTCGATATAGTATTTATTATTATGGTATTCGAGCTGCTTGGATATTTTAGCAATTTGCTCACTGGCTTCTTGTGACATAGCGTCTCCATTTTGAATCAGACTAAGGTAAATGATATATAGCTATGCTCAAGCAGAAACTTGTATTAATAGGGGGAGAATTTTCATGTATGCATTTGCTACTGTCTACCACAGTGCTTAATTTAGATTCTACCATTCGTCGACTGGGAGGAGAACTGGGAGGAAATTCGAGGCAGAGCCTGCGATGCCCAGTGGACTGCTGTGAGCTATTCATACACAGCCGTACAGTTACTGTGGGGCGATATTATTATCGCCCATTGTTAGAAGGCAGAGCCCGCGAGGCCACAGTGAAAAAACTTTAGGAAATGATTAAAAACTGTCTACTGCCGGCATTTTTTGGCAAGTCATAAATTTCGGATCGTTGAATGCTGAGTTTATATTTTTTTGCTTCTCTTTCAGCAAGCTCCCACTCTTCATCTATTTGATCAGGCGTTTTGAATAGAATGATGCGACCCGCTTTATTTAGAAACTGGCGGGTCTCTTTTATCAGTTTATCCGCACGGGTTACAGCCCGCGCAATGACAAGGTCGTACTGTTCTTTATGGCCGTCCTGCCGGGCAATTTCGCGCATGTTTCCACAAACTGTCTGGGCATTTTTCAGAGAAAGGGAGTCAATAAAAGTCTGTACACAGGTAACTTTTTTTTGTATGGAGTCTAATTCTGTAATCGCTAGTTCAGGAAAATATGCGGCAAGGATGACTCCGGGTATTCCGCCACCACATCCTACATCGATTATTTTCAGGGACTCAAGCTCGGGGCATACTTTGAGCAGCAACAAGCTGTCGAGAATCTGCTTGATGATAAAATCATTTGTATCAAGGATGCGGGTTAGATTGTG
>JABSQK010000271.1 GCA_013215875.1 Lentisphaeria bacterium | reverse complement strand
TGAAGATGTCCTGCATGCACCATTTTATAGACCCAATGAAGATAGCCAGGAAATGCAATACTTACATGCCCGCCGCAAAGCTCTCGGGGGCTACCTTCCCGTACGTGTCGGCCAGCGCGAAGCGATTACCATGCCGGACAAAAAAGCCTATGATCGCTTAAATGAAGGAACAAATCCGAATAATAAAGCAATCGGTGTAGGCAATACGGCATCGACAACCATGTCCTATGTTTCGCTGCTGGGTAACCTTTTGAAAGATAAAAACATGGGTCATTTAATCGTTCCGATTGTGCCTGATGAAGCACGTACATTTGGTATGGAAGGCCTGTTCCGTCAGGTTGGTATTTATGCATCCGACGGCCAAAAATATGTGCCTGTCGATAAAGTCAGTATTGCTGCACAGTTCTACAAAGAGTCGAAAGACGGACAGATTTTACAAGAAGGTATAAATGAAGATGGGTCTTTAGCATCGTTTATTGCTGCCGGTACCGCCTACTCAACACATGGTGTAAATACGATTCCATTTTATGTTTATTATTCCATGTTTGGTTTCCAGCGCGTCGGGGATTTTTGCTGGGCCGCTGGTGATGCTCGTACCAAAGGATTTTTATTTGGTGCCACTGCTGGCCGTACCACCCTGAATGGCGAAGGCTTACAGCATCAGGATGGACATTCGCACTTGCTCTCAAGTACCGTTCCGAACTGTATCTCCTACGACCCGGCATATGCATACGAGCTTGGCATATTAGTCGAAGCAGGTATCAAACGCATGTATGTCGATATGGACGATGTCTTCTATTATATCACTTTGCACAATGACAAGTATGAGCATTTGCCCATGCCCGCTGATAAAGATATAAAAGAAAAAGTGGTTAGAGGAATCTATAAATTAAAAGCCTCGAAGACGAAGAACAAAGCGAAAGCTCAGCTCTTTGGATCAGCGGTAACAGTACCAATCGCAATAAAGGCAGCAGAAATTCTTGAGAAAGATTATAAGGTGTCTGCCGATGTCTGGTCCGTTACATCTTACACGGAATTGCGGCGCGAAGCGCTCGACTGCGATCGACAAAATCTTTTACACCCGGATAAAAAACCACATGTACCTTATATTAGCTACATAATGGAAAAAGAAAAAGGCGTCGTAGTTGCCGCCAGCGATTACATGAAGATCCTCCCGGAAGGAATTCGCAAATGGATACCACAGGCATACACAGTCCTTGGTACTGATGGCTACGGTCGTTCGGAAATTCGTGAGGTGCTCCGCGATCATTTTGAAATCAATGAGCAGTTTATCGTTCTTGCAACCCTTACAACACTGGTTGATGAAGGTGCACTTGATAAGAAGATACTTAGCAAGGCAATCAAAAAGCTTGGTATCGACCCAGACAAAATTAATCCACAGTACGCTTAAGAGAGTTTGAAATGGCTGATTATTTATTACCAGAATTAGGAGATGGCATCGATGAAGGGCAGGTTGCTGCCATACTCGTATCTGTTGGCGATACTATAAATGAGGGCGATAGCGTACTTGAGCTTGAAACCGGAAAGTCAGCAGTCGAAGTTCCCACGGATATTTCAGGGACAATAAAAGAAATAAAAATTGCCGAAGGCGATACCATAAAACCTGGCGACCTTATCCTGGTTCTTGATGCGGCTGAAAGCGCAGTGACTGAGCAAGCACCCGCCGAAGAAGTAGCCGTTGAAGAAGTAGCCGTAGTCGAGGAAGCCCCTGCACCCATTGAAGCAGCCCCTGCAGCCAGTCTTGGGCCCGTAGACTATAAATTGCCGGACCTTGGTGATGGTATCGATGAAGGACAGATTTCAGCCATACTTGTTGTTGTTGGCGATACCTTGAATGAAGGCGACAGCGTACTCGAACTTGAAACCGGAAAATCCGCTGTGGAAGTACCCACAGATATTTCCGGAACTGTTACAGAAATAAAAGTCTCAGAAGGCGATACGATTAAACCTGGCGATACAATACTGGTAATCGATGCTGTCGCATCTGCGGCCTCTGCTGAAGAAACGCCAGCTGTACCCGAACCTGTGAAGGAAGAAACAGCCGCTGCTCCAGTAAAAGAAGCTGCACCTGAAGCTACACCGGTAAATACAATGGCTGCAGCAAACACTGCCTTACCATCCACTGCAAATGTGCCGGCGGCACCATCTACACGACGTTTTTCACGCGAAATTGGTATAAAAATTTCCAATGTTCCCGGCAGTGGTCCTGCCGGACGTATCTCAATAGACGATATAAAGGCCTATTGTAAAAAACTCAATGAAGCACGTGACGCTGCGCCATCTTTAGGCGGCGCCATTGCCGCACGCCCATTACCCGACTTTAGCCAATTTGGATCTGTAACAGCTGAAAAAATGAGTAAGATCCGCGAGCTCACTGCAGAGCACATGGCATTTTGTTGGAATAGTATTCCACATGTTACGCAATATGATAAATCAAATATTACCGAGATTGAAGGACAGCGCAAAGCACTTTCGGCACGCATTGAAAAGCAGGGCGGAAGCAAACTTACAGTCACTGCTATTCTAGTGAAGATTGTCGCATCGGCACTGAAAAAGTTTCCAAACTTTAATGCCAGTATCGATCCTGCCGGCAAGCAGATCATTATAAAAGACTATATCAATATTGGTATCGCTGTCGATACACCGAAAGGCCTTGTCGTACCAGTGATAAAGGATGCCGATAAAAAGAACATCCTTGAGATAACCAATGACATGGCGGAAATTTCCACAAAAGCCCGGGCCGGTAAGCTGACTGTAAAAGATATGTCTGGTGGTACATTCACCATAAGCAACCTCGGGGGTATTGGTGGAACAAACTTTACCCCGATTGTGAATTGGCCCGAAGTTGCCATTCTCGGTGTATCACGTGGAACAATGGAATCTGTCTGGAATGGTTCTGCATTTGAGCCACGCCTTATGATGCCGCTTGCATTGTCCTACGACCATAGAGTGATTGACGGGGCAGATGGCGCACGATTCACTCGCTGGATTTGTGACGTATTGGAAAACCCAATTCTCATGCAGCTCGAAGGTTAAAGACTATACAGATTAGCCAGTTTGTTTTATCACAGACAATTTCTGAATCTGGTTTTTTATTTCCGCACGGATCCTCCGACCAAAATAAAACCGTATTCGTTCATTCCCAAACAGAAGATCAGTATAGGGTATAAATAAAAATCGCCCTTCTTCAATTGCGAGAACATCATATGGAATTTCAATTGGCTCATGTCCAAATTTGAAAAAATCATTGTTTTGAAGAATACAGCATTTTCGCCTAAGCCAATTGTCACACAATTTGAATAGCCTATACCCATTCTTAATTGAATTGATTGCATTCCATAGCGACGATGAGGAAAGCAATCTGTCATTGGGTATATGCGCGAAATTTTTGACCAGCCACCAGTTAGCGCAAGAACTCTGCAGATGAATATCCAAATTAAAATAAATAGAGGGATGCCAAATAGGGGTATAAGCCAGGGCGATGATTCAATTATCTCTTTCATTTTATAACCTTATAATTTAAGGTCCTGACGTTAGAAATAGCCGAATCTGTATGGTGGTCTATAAATGAAAGAAGCGTTTAAAATCCAACTTTTTTGCGAGGGAAAAATGCAGGTAAAAACAGAGGACACTGAGGGGGACACAGATCGCAATGACAATAAATGACCAGCCCATATTTACATCGCCAATATAGGCACTGCTGAGAAGATCGATTGAAATTGCCCAGAGAATAATGCTGAAAAATACATAGGCCATGTAATGCGCATAGCGCAATTTTACCTGTCGATAAAACAATATCAATAATCCAATGAGTGTTCCGGAGATAACTGTTAAAGGCAATCCAAGAGGGAGGTACCAGTCTTGCGTTCCATTGGCATAATCGATGATCGGCAGGAAACCACAGACACAAAGCGTAATTAGCAGATTAAGTATATGAGGACTGCGATAGAGCAACAGTGAAAAGCTCAGAACAAACCAGGCTAAAACAGTACTACTCATGGAGTAACGCGACCAGGTAATAGCACCTTCTTCAACGAGGTCGATTGTTAAAGTGAGCAGAAATGATGATAGCAATGTGAGCGTCCCTAACTTCCAGCAGATCCTGCGAAACTCTTTATAATTAATTGAACGTGGTCGTGGATAATCCGGATAGAGTGAATTGGCCTTTGCATCGCTTATGTCGGGGATAGGAAATTCACAGACACGACAGTTCACCTGATCTGTTTCCGATTCAGTTCCACACTTTGGGCAATAGGGCATCTAAACTCCTGCTTATGTCGAGGATTCTATTTTTAGTTTTAAACCAAAATCTCTCAGCTGTTTATAAAACTTACGCTGTAGTTCTTCGTTTGCTATTTGAGATGAAAATGTTAAATAAAGATTCTCGCCAAAACTGATTGCTGAAAGATTTGTTTTAGTCGCAGGATTGGGATTTAAGATAAATTCAAAACGATCTACATGGGATTCGACTGTTTCAGGTATACGAATAGCTCCCATATTACTGAAGACCCCAGAATGCTGATTTGATGAATGGTAATTGTAAATCATCGGATAACAGAGCTGCTTTATTAACAAAGGCATACGTTTAATGAGCGAGTGTCGTTCACTGGAAACATTGCGTGTCATTTGTTTGGAAATTTGTTTGTCATCCACATGGCTTCGCATAAAATGATAAACCTGCTTGCAGATTTCGTCGAAACTGTAGTCCCCTAAACGCGGATCAATCTCTGGTAAAACCGGCAGAAAAAAGTTTCGCATACTTTTGGAGGGAAACATGTTTCGAAGATTGACTGGTACCAGAATACGCACAGGGCGCTTTTTTACTTGGCGGTCATTCATTTGCTCAATCAGTGCCTTAATATAGATCGCAGTGATAAACTCCGTTAAACTCACGCCAGCCTCTTTTGAGAGCTTCAGGATATCTTTTACCGGAATAATACCAGTCATCACATGGTATTCTCCCGGAGCTAAAAATGGAAAATTGAGACGGTGGGCATTTTCTAAATGCTCGGGGCTCGGCAAGCCATCCTTGAAGTAGCGCTTGTAGGCATCTTCATATTCTTCCTCTGCTGGCTCACCCTCTTTTTTCAAAACGTCCGGCCAGTCAATATCGTGTCCAACAAGCACGAGGTACTCATAAAGCAGGGCCTTGAGAAATTCCATCGCACCTGTACCATCAGTAATGATATGCGAAAATTCTACAGCGATGCGTTTCTTAAAATAGAGGATACGAAAGAGGTAACCCCTGTCTTTACGTCGGGGCATCTGGCAAGGCGGTAAACGCTCTTTTGATACGGAGATGTTTTCATTGGATTCTTCGAGATATTCCCAAAAGAAACCGCTCTT
>JABSQK010000270.1 GCA_013215875.1 Lentisphaeria bacterium | reverse complement strand
GAATCACCGGGCCTAAGGCAGAGAAGCCATCGCCACCTCTTGAAAATGCTGTCGGACCCGAACCTTTGAGTTGAATATCAAATCGAGCTCCCGTTGTATTTACGACTTCACCGAGTAAGAGGGCGCGGCCATCACCAAGCTGTGGAACAAAATTACCAAACTGATGACCCGCATAGGCTTGAGAAATTGGCTCTGAACCATCTAGGATTTCCTGTCCGGAAAATATCTGCGCTAGTTGATCGTCACTCTTACCTTCAAAATCAAAGCCGAGCTCCTTGGCCAGCTCTTTGTTGAAACCCAAAAGTGTTGGCTTGGAAAACTGCCCGGGCTTTTCTTCAGAGTAGAAATGTTCCGGCAATCTCTTATATGTATTATCGAAATTCATGGGAGAGTAATTTATTTTTCTTTTTTAACTAAGATAGGGCGGGATCTACAATTTTCAGGGATTCTATGTAATGATAGACTGTCGGTAATTAACACAGCATCAGAACGTTCGAAGCTTGCCCGGGAAACGCCAAGCACTTGGAGCGCGATTATGGTTTTTTATAGCGGCAATAGACTGGCTGATACAGCAAAACGACAGTGATATCTGGACTTCCATAAATTCGACGCTATGATTAGGCAAAGCCGTTTCATTCATAGTTTCTACCCTATTTAATCTAGGCGGAGCAGATGCGTCTGCGGAAATGAATGACGATAATTCTTGGACTTATAAATGACTGTTAAATTTGCCATCAGCACTGTTAACTTATTAGGTACCTATACTGAAAAAATGGATCATTATGATCCTATTGAAGCGGTCATTCTAAGTTTTGACGACACGGGCGATGCGTTGCACCTTATCATTCTAGACATGATGTATATGTCTTTTCGCCGTTGCACTAAAATACGAAATCAGCTGGGTAAATCCTTGGGCATACAAGCTGAGCAGATTATTTTACATTTCACCCATACACATACAGGGCCTAGCGCCGATGACATGGATGAGCAGGCATTGCAAACTGTATTGCACAATGCCATAGAAGAAAATAGTGAAAAATCTGAAGCGGTGGAGATGGCCTATACGGAAATTGATAGTCAGGGACGCTGGAGTGTAAATCGCCGAAAACAGATGCCCCATGATATGGGTAAAATGACTGTCTGGGCTGGATTTGAAGAAAGCAGTGAAGGGCGCTTAGATGCAACGCGAATAATCAAACGCAGATTGAAGGATTGGTTTGGTGAGGAATTTAATCATCCTGATTTCGATGGACCTTTTTATTATGACGAAGATGAGCGGGATAGCATTTTACAACAACTCGTTTTCAAAAATTTACAGGGAGAGCTCGTCGGTAGTCTGGTGCGTTTTGCCTGTCATCCGCCCATTGCCGGACATACCAGCAGGCGCCGTTATAGCGCAGATTTTCCTGGCTATGTTCGACGACTTCTAAACGAACAATTCGGTGGTGAGCACGCTTATTTAACTGGCCCTTGTGGCAATATTGCGCCTTGGGAATTTGGCGACTGGAAGGAAATCCCAAGATCAGATCGCGTTGCCAATCAACCACCAATGGGACCTTTCACCGAAGAAGATGCCTCTTTCAAAGAAGCACAGCGCATTGCCAAAGAAATTGTGCAATCATTAAGCGATGCCTGGCCACAAACAGATGCATTCGAATTGTTAGAATCTATGGCGAGTGATCTTGTTCCTTTCGATTTACAATTACGCGATGATTTATTAACCAATCCTGAAGATGTGGAGACCGAGTCTGTTGCTATTCTGCAGCGCCTGACTGAAAATAAAGATTTGAGCTTTGCTGAATATAAGAGATTGGCAGATCGCTATACATTTTTAGACTATCATAAAGATTTTGCTGAGCGCGGCTATCTCGATGAGGAAACCATTAAGAAAGGCAGCATCGAAATAAATATTCCGGCCATCCGACTTAATCGTATCATTTTACAAGGAATGCCAGGGGAGTCATTTTGGGAAAGCGCAGAGCTGGCACAACAGAGTGTCAAAGAAAAAGAGTTCGAATTTATCAGCTTTTCATTTGCCAATGGAAGCATTGCCTATTTGCCTACAGATGACGAACGGCCAAATGGTGATTATGAGGTATGTTATTGCATTGCCGGTGAAGGAGCAGTTACAAAACTGAGCCAGCAATTGGAAATAAATAGTTTACACATGATTGAAGAATCATTCGAAACAAGGGATACTTAGAATTTGACGATGATCAGCAAAGATCAGCTTATAGATGATATTAAAAAATTGGGGATTCAAGCGGGGGATCACGTTCTCGTTCATGCTTCTTTGTCTCAAATAGGCCAGGTCGATGGTGGAGCGCCCAGTGTTATTGAGGCTTTACTCAATGTATTGACAGAGCAGGGCACGCTTTTAATGCCCTCATTTCAAAGTGCTTCTCAATTTAAATTATTATCAGCGGGGGTCTGTTTTGATCTGAAAAATTCCCCATCGGAGCTCGGTCTTATATCAGAAACCTTTCGCAAGATGCCCACTGTAAAACGCTCACTCAATCCAACTCACAGTGTTGCTGCTATGGGTGCCAAAGCAGATGATATTTTGTCAGATCACCATCTGTGCAATGTGAGTACCGGCTATGGCTCGCCATATGAAAAAAATGCACTCTGTGGTGGAAAAATTTTACTACTCGGTGTTGATCATACAGTCAACACAACGCTGCACTTTGTAGAAAATACCAATGGCGCACCGACCTTATGCGAGACCGTATTTAAAGCAGAAGTCATTGATGATTTAGGGCACAAGCATGCTGTAGAAATGCTTTCACATAGGCCCGGATTAAAGCGATCTTATACAAGGGTGGAGCCTTTGTTGCTGGCTGCAGGATTGCAAACAAATGGAAAAATTGGTGATGCAGAGAGCAGATTAATTAATGCCAGTGGCATGATTGAGATGATCGGGAAAAAAATACAAGCGAATCCGCTATTCCTTATAGAGGACTCAGATAAGTCGTCTGCTTCTTAATTTTAATTATAACGATTGCTTATGCCTTACCTGTTTGATCAGAATCTTGAATGCCAAAATAGATCTCTGGTTTCAAACATCGAGGAACAAAACAGGCATTCTTTCTTCTCATTTCTAAAGGCTTAGGATCAAGAGTTGCGATGGACATCGCCTCGCCATTTCCTTTTCCTCGCGTAAACGAAATAACGTCCCCATCGGGCCCAAATACACCCGCCCAGCCAGGAAATTTATTTCCCTCGGGTTCCCATTTGTTCTTTTTTCTATTCCCGGCATTATTGCAGACGATTCCATAAAACCCATTTGAGTAACAAGTTGTCCGGTAACATAATGCCGTAATGTCTTCTTCAGGAAAGCGATTACGCGGTACGGGCGTATTATAAGCAAATGGCATAATCAATATTTCCGCACCCTTGAAATAGAGCGATCTTGCTAACTCTGTAAACAAAGAGTCGTAGCATATGCTGATGCCGACTCTTGCTTTACCAATGTCGAAGGTCTCTATCTCGAAGCCGCTCCGCCAATAAAGATATTCCACGTGGGGCATATGAATTTTCCGTTGTTTTCCGATAATTCCATTACCGGAAACTAATACTTGCGTATTGTAAACTACATCGGCATCGCGTTCAAGAATGCCAAAACAGATCACCGCATTGACTTCGCTGGCTAAAGCAATCATTCTATCGGTGGATGGCCCAGGTACAGGTTCAGACAAATCCCATGACACATTATGATGCACATAACCGTTCACGCACAGTTCGGGAAAAACAATTAAATCAACTTTTTCTGAGGCTGCTTTCCTGGCCCATTTCGACATATTTTTGATGCTGCGATCTGCCTCACCAATAAAGTTCTTGGTTGATATTGTTGCAACTTTAAGTGGGTCCATAATTATGATCCTTTATTTCGATAGTGGTAGAACGCCCTGGGCTGCTCCATGAAAGCGCTTGTTCTAATTTTATTCTTTTGATTTAAACGTTTTAACAATGTCAATGTAAAACTTTTTATTCAATTTTCTTGATAAAGATGATGAGTTAATCGTTATTCCTAGATAATATTTGGGGGATTTTACAATAAAGATATCCCAGCAGTCTTCATCTTTTGAAGTTGGTTCTATGGAATCGTAAATGCCCGACCAGTTATTAGAGGATATTTCTTCCCAATTTTGCTTTCCCTTATCATATTCTGGCATTTGATCAATATATAAATTTTTGAACTCTTCTAACGACCCACTG
>JABSQK010000027.1 GCA_013215875.1 Lentisphaeria bacterium | reverse complement strand
TTATATCTGCGACAGGATGAATGACCGTATACAGGTATTTACTATGGATGGTGAGTACAAACGCTGCATCAATCCCGGACTCATTATGCCAAGTGCGTTGGCTTCGTTTGGTGAAACACTTGTTGTTGCCGAACTCAGTGCGCGCCTCGTATTGCTCGATATAAATGACCAGATAATAGATCTTATCGGTGATGGCCGCGCCGATTATGTCGAGCTTGAAGGATGGCCAAACCGCCTGCGTGATGGCTGTCCTGTATGGCCCGAAGATCTTGTCGATGGCAAATTTAACAGTCCCCATGGTTTGACTGCCGATCCTTCAGGCAATATCTATGTCTTTGAGTGGTTGATTAAAGGCCGTTATATCAAACTGCAATTAAAATGATTCTTGCGACCCTGGCTTACCTTAAAAAAGATAATCAGACTCTGATGATTCATCGTGTGAAGAAACAGAATGATATTCACGAAGGTAAGTGGAATGGTCTGGGTGGTAAGTTTGAAAATGGTGAATCGCCTGAAGATTGTGTGATTCGTGAGGTGGAGGAAGAGTCGGGATTCAAAGCGAAAGCCCCAAAACTGCATGGTTTTATTGCCTTTCCAAAATTTAAGGATAACGAGGATTGGCATGTTTTCATTTTTACCATTACAGAATTCGAAGGAACGATCATCGATTCAGATGAGGGGAATCTCGAGTGGATTGATGATGATAAAATAATGGATCTCAACCTTTGGCCAGGCGACCGTATTTTTATTCCATGGATCATTGAGAATAAACCCTTCTTCTCAGCAAAGTTCGAATACGAAAATAAAGAACTCGTTCGTCACGAGGTAAACTTTTATTAACTAAAATTCTATGTTAAAAATCGGTGCACATTGTTATTTATTTACGGACCGCTTCACGGATGCTGATTTGCATTTTTTCGATGAAGTCAGTGAGCTGGGTATGGACTGCTTCGAACTTTCCTCTGGCGACGATGTGCATTTCAATGCAGCGAATACTGCTGCCCATGCACAGAAATGCGGACTCGATTTAATCCTTGGTCCTGGCGGCTTGTGGCCAATGGACTGTGATCTCTCCTCGGAAGATCCTGAGGAACGGGAAAAGGGCCTGGCCTGGCATATTAGGCAGGTAGAGCTGGCTGCAGAACTAAATGCCATTGCCTACACGGGTGCGCTGTATGGGCATCCCGGGCAGATAAACCTGAGCGGACCGACGGATGAAAATTACCGATGGGCTGCTGAGGGTTTAAATAAATTGGCGGAAAGGGGACATACTCTGGGTTGCAAACTGGTAATAGAACCCATGTCTCATTTTAGATCGCACATGGTAAACAAACCCGAACAGGCATTGGACTTACTGAATCAATCCGACCATGACAACCTCTATATCTTGCTCGATACATATCATTTAGTAACAGAAATTACTGACTACCGGAAGGCGATCCTATTCGTTAAGGAAAAACTCTGGGGCCTGCATGCCTGTGAAAATAATCGGGGTTGTCCGGGCACTGGTATTATTCCATGGGACGATATTTGGGCTGCGTTGAAAGCGATTAACTTTGAGTCGTATATTCTCCTCGAGACATACAATTCATCCATCGATGATTTTGCGAAAATGCGACGGATGTTTCATGATGTATGTCCTTCAGGAATGGATTTTTCCAGACAGGGGCTGGCATTTATAAAGGCAGGGATGTCCAGCTGATTAATTCGGCTTAATTTTTCGCGTCTGTCTTGTCGTCTGTCTTGTCGTCTGTCTTGTCGTCTGTCTTGTCGTCTGCTTTATTCCAGTCTTTGTCTTCTTTGTTTAAGAATTTATCTTCAGGTTCCCAGTCTTCCGGATTCCAATCTTCCTGGTCAAAATGGCCACCTTCCATTTCACCTTCCAGTTCGGTTTTTTTATTTTTCGGAGGTTTCATGGTCTTCCGGGTAATCACCCTTATTATTCGGAATCCGAGGATGTTACCTTTTGATGTATCAGTTAAGCGGTAGCGGGCAGCCGACCTGCAGTAGGAACCTTCGTTATACCAATTACCTCCGCGTATACTTTTGCGGTGGTCTGATTGCTCATTGTCGTAAAAGTAGAATGAATTCTGGCACCATTCCCAAACATTTCCATGCATGTTGTGTAATCCCCAGGCATTCGGTTTGAGTGTGCCCACTTCCGTATGTCCGTCACCCTCATGTGCAAAATTGGCAAACTCAAATAGGTCGTTGTAACTTTCAAGCTCGAGATTGTGCTGCATGGTTGTGTATTTTACGATTTCACCGGCATGAAATGCGGTTTGTGTACCAGCCCGGCAGGCGTACTCCCATTCGGTTTCCTTGGGAAGCCTATAGGCTCCGCGTGGTAATCCTTCAAGTTTAGACAGTCGCTTGCAGAAGTCGATTGCAAGATGCCAGGTAACTTCTTCGACTGGATGATTCCCCTTATTTTTATGTTGCATGGAAGGGTTGTAGCCCATAACGGTTTCAAACTGTTTTTGCGTGACTTCCATTTTTCCCATGTACAATGGAATTTTCATCGTTTCGATATGTTCGACTTCATCCTTTTTTCGATGAATTTCTGTCATTGGACTTCCCATGATGTATTCACCAGGAGGTATTAATCTAAATAGCATCCCAATCGAATTTTTTATTTCGATTGGCAGTTTTCTCTTCGTCGAATATTTAATTTGTCTATCCAGTGCATCCTTACTACCATGGGCAAGTATACTTATATCCGGGATGTCTGAGGGCTCTTCACTACTGCCAACAGGGACAATAGCAGCATCGCCAATAAGTGTATGAGCTTTTGCTACATACGGTAGTTTGGAATCCCCTGGGGCAGAAGTATTTTCTCCATCCTTGTGAAATTTATAAAAAATGACCGCAATAATAGCCACGGCATAGAGTATCACTTTATATAAAAATCGGCGATTCTTCAGCAGTCCACTGGATAAATCCGCCGCTGCGGAACTACTCCGCTGTTTAAACCGGGCTTCAATCCGGTCCATCTCCTCTGGTGAGAGATTCTTTAAACTGTCTTTGAAATCTTTACTCATTCATCTATGTCTTTTTTGTTAATCCAATTAGTCCAAGAACAAGAAATATAAGCGTCGGCACTGTTCCCGCAAGTAATGGGGGAATTTGATTCAATGTCATAAAAAATTCTCTGAAGCATATAAATACAACCATTAAGACCAGTGATTGAAGGATGCCTAACATCACACCACTGCGTTGACTGGAAAATGATAAGGGAGCAGCAAGCAATACTGCGATGATACAGGACAAAGGTAGAGCCAGATGATACCAGTAGTATTTCTTTAAAAAGTGGATATTGCCAATCTGCTGGGCGATTATTTGATCCTTGAGTACTTGGTCAATTTGGAAAATCGGAATGATTATCCCCGCTTTCATTTTGTTAAGAAGCCTGTAGTTTTGAAAGGTAGTGGGCGTTTCGGGAAGTTTCTTTGCCAGTTCTTTAACGAATACATAATTCTTTTTCTCATTATACTTAAAATCATCATAACTCTCATATTCTGCATATTGCAGATTCTGAAAAATCCACAGTTTCTTTTTAGTATCATATTGGGCGTGCTCTGCAATGATATTCCACTTATGGTATATGCCCTTGCTTTCTGAAACAGCATTTTGAGTTAAATTCACATCTGAATAGGGTTGACCAGGTATGTGGTTATAAAACCACTTACGTTTTACCGGCTCCAGGTAAATCGTATGATTAATCGATCGCTTCATATTTTTTACACTTTGATGAATTCGATCCGCTTTTTCTGTCGTGTAGGGACTCAGAAATTGAGTAAAAATAAATTGCAAACTTGCAATGATTAGCGCGAGACTGATGAATGGGGCACAGGCCTGGGTCACACTAATGCCCATGGCACGCATGGCGATGATTTCATTATGTTTACTGTAATTATAGATGCAATACATCGAAGCCAATAGCAACGAAATGGGCAAAACCGGAATTAGGTTTTGGGCTTGTTTGCAGACAAAATATGTGAGAATGTCTAAACCGGGTATTTTTTTGCCGGTAAAATCACCCAAATCGTCTACCAGGTCCAAAACAAGGAAAATTGCCATGACTAAAACGAGGCAACAGACAAAGTACGTTATAAAGTCTTTAAGTACTATGAAAAAAAGACGTTTAGACAGATAGCGTTTTGTGGTTGGATTTTCTGACATAGTTAGCTTTTTAAGGTAATATTGATAATTCTAACACCCACAGCAAAGTCCTGAAGCGCACGATTTTTGGGCATGATTATAGTAAATAGCAGCGTGGTTGGCAGCAAGGGGAAAGAAATGAGGGTGTATATGAAAGCCCTCAGGGTGTATACAGGGTCTCCATCGGCACGTACAATCATAGCGCCCCAGAACCATTGTCCGACCGTTTGAGCTGCAAAGCCGTAACATATGGTATAATAAAAGAAATAAATAAACATTTCAATAATAACGAGCGCGATTGTTGAGGTCTTTTGAATGGCTGGATCTGTAAGGACAATGTGGATAAGTGGCAATGCAAAGAGCGTTGGGATTAATATGAGGAACATATCCATAGACCATGCAAAAAAGCGTTTGAGGGGGCTTGCCCCAACATATTTGAAGATGCCCGGCGTATTGAGCGAATATACAGCATCGTGCACACGTGCCTTCTGAGTCTTCTTTTCTTCAACTTCAGGCTTTTGAAAAGTGAGGTCTTGTACGAAAGATACGGATTGAATACTTTGCCAGGTATTCATCATGCTATTCTTAATTTCGCAGTCCGGGGTAATCCGGCCAGACTCGATCCATTGTAGAACAATTGATTGATCTACAGGGCCGTATTCCTTGCCATCCTTCATTTTTACAATATAATCCATTGTACCTCGAATTTTCTTGTAACTAATATACATTAATTTTCGAAATTTGCGCCCTTATATTGTGAAGTTTAGGCTTATATTGGATAAATATGAATATGGATAGCAGCGAGCAATCGGAAGTGCCCGATCGCCTTTTTTATTTTCAACTACTACGATCCCTGGATGGTCTCATGCTCAGCATGTTTGCCATGCTGGTATTTGCCATTTATGCAGTGGCAGACGAATCTGTAATATACCGCTATGAATTTGTAATCATTGTACCCATACTCTTTTTCTGCATCTTTAGTTTGTCTATTCCACCCTGTAAAACACACCCCACATGGAATAAAACACGGGCTTATCTCAAACTATCCACCCTGGTCGTTTTGATGACGGCCCCATTTGTTATGTTTTGGATAAACGATTATAAAAACCATTATCTGACAATGAACATATCCATTTTCTTTATTGCATCTGCCATAACGCTTTTCTGCTTTGCTGTTTTATTGGTTTATCTTGGCCGCTTATTGGGTATTACGGCTCTGGAGCTTGAAGCCCGCGTAACATGCTATCTGGTATTTTGGATACTAATGATCTTCGGTGGTGTTTTTTCACTCATTGGCATTATAGCCCCAAATCTAGAAGCCATGCACTATATATTTATCATACCAGGCCTGCAAAATGGCGCAGGTTCTCTACTGGAATTCATTCTTTTTCATGTACGGTTTTTCTTCTTTATTCCGATTATTTTCATTTTTAGTTTAATTTTCAGATACCGTATCGTCATCAGCATGTACCTGAAAGATAAGTTAAAGGAAGAGCTATGACAAAACTGATTGTTGCTCTGGATTTCGATACGCTGGACGAAGTTGATAATTTGCTTGATCAACTCAGCGATACGGTGCAGTGGTATAAGCTCGGCAAACAACTCTTTACTGCGCATGGACCCAAGTTGATTGACCATATCAAGGGCAAAGGAAAATCACTTTTTCTCGATCTGAAATTTCACGATATACCCAATACCGTTGCTCAGGCCGTTCGAGTGTCTGTTGCCTCCGGTGTGGATATGATAAATGTGCATGCCAGCGGGGGCTCAGAAATGATTGCTGCCGCAGCTCAAGCAGCCCAGGCGGAAAACCCGGATGCCTTGATGATCGCCGTTACAGTTTTAACCAGTATGGATGAACAGGCCTTAGAGGAAATTGGCCTGAATGTCAGCCCGGCCGAGCAGGTCATACGCTTGGCCAAACTCGCGCAAGCAGCCGGTGCTTCAGGTATTGTTGCATCCGCAAAAGAATCTGCTTTAATCACTGAAAACTGCGGGGCGGATTTTATTCAGGTCCTGCCTGGCATTCGTCCATCAGGCGCCGACCAGCAGGATCAAAAACGGGTTGTTACCCCTGCTGAAGCAGCAGCTCTGGGTGCACATTATATCGTTGTAGGACGGCCAATAAGCAAGGCCGAAAATCCGGCTCAGGCCGCTCAGGAAATTCTTAAGGATATTGCCCCGGCTTAATTTTCGACGCGACGCAGGGCTTTCTTGGGGCAGTTTTTTGCTGTTTCCGGACAGGAAACAAACAGATCCAATTTGGAATGATGGAGCTTGAAACCAAAGCGCTTCGCCACACTCTGCTTTAATTCCTCAATCTCATGATCAAAAAATTCGATGCACTGGTGGCATTCGGTACAGATGATATGGTCGTGGGTCATGCAGCCGTATTTATGATCGAATCGGCGCACTCCATCGTTAAAGTCGACGACCCAGGAAATACCGGATTCTACCATAAGATTGAGCGTGCGAGAAATTGTCGCATAGCCAATATCCGGATGATCCACTCGCACCATATCGAAGAGATCTTGCGCACTCACATGGTCCTCAGTACTTAGAAATGTAGTGAGGATAAAATCGCGCTGCTCTGTTCGACGCATGTGTTTTGTCTTCACATAGTCGTTAAACTTTTTCTTGAGAGTTGCTTTAGATTCTTCAACAATCTCAAGCGGGTTGATTAACTTTGATTCTTTATCCATTCTACAAGATTATCCATTAAAGGCACTTTTACAACCAATGTTCTGCTTTATCCCTATATCGCAGTTGAATTTCAGGCAATGAATGCGAGGTTTTTTAAGTAAAGAAAGTGAGTCCAATGAAGTATATATTTAAACAAAAGTGTTTTGCCTGGGGGGAAGACTTTGTCATCCGTGATGAACGCGGGCATGATGTGTATTTTATTGATGGGCGAAACATCGAAGAGGAGGCACATCTCCATTTTTATGACAGCACAAATTTTGAATTGCTGCGCATAGAGGAGCAGCTTGTTTCATTCAAAACATCCTATGTAATTTGCCGGGATAGACAGAAATTCGCCTGCATCCGCAAATCCTTCCCAAAGCCTGAACCCAAAATACAGTTCTTTGTACTCGATGATATGCATGCAAAAGGAGATCTTGCTGCACACGAATACAGTATTTTTCGAAATGATGAATGCATTGCCACTGTTAGTGAGAAGTGGTTCAAGGATGCTGATTCATATGCGGTGGAGATCTCCGATTCTGAGGATAATCCTGTTCTGCTGGCGATCGTCGCAATTATCGATCTGTGTCTACAGGACGGCAAATCTTAATCTCGTTGAGGCGATTTCACAGCGCGCCAGTTTTTAGATAAAATCGGCCTGTAATTTATGAATTATCCAGCCTGAGACGTTTGAACTTTCCTTTTGATCCAGTACTGTAAACCCAGTTAATTTTCAATTTATTTCAAGGAAAAGAGAAATGTCTAAATTTATATTTAATACACCCGAGGAAATTGCCTCTAAAGCGCATGTTTCGAGCATGGAGCAATACAAGGAAATATACGCCAAAAGTTATGACGATACGGATGTATTCTGGTCCGATATTGCCAAAGAAACGATCGACTGGTTTGAGGATTTTCATACGGTTCGTGAGTATGACTATACAGAAGGAAAAGTCGAGTGGTATTTGGGTGGCAAAACAAATGTTTCACACAATTGTATCGACCGGCATCTCGAAAAGCGCGGCGATCAAACGGCCATTATCTGGGAAGGAAACGACCCCAGCGAGTCACAGGAAATTACCTACAAGCAACTTCATGCTGAAGTCTGCCGCTTTGCTAATGTACTGAAAAACAACGGTGTGAAAAAAGGCGACAGAGTTACACTTTATATGCCGATGATTCCTGAACTTGCCTATGCAATGCTCGCATGTGCACGCATTGGTGCGGTACACTCTATCGTATTTGGTGGCTTTTCTGCCGAAGCACTCAATGGTCGTATTCAGGATTGTGCATCCGCGGTAATTATTACCACAGACGAATTATTACGCGGTTCTAAAGTTGTGCCAATGAAGGCCACGGTCGATACTGCTGTGACGGAACTCGATGTTGTTGAAACCGTTATTGTTTATAAACGCACGGGTGCAGATGTCGAGTGGACCGATGGTCGCGACAAATGGTGGCATGAGGAAATGGAAAAGGCAGATGCGGATTGTGCCGCGGAAGCGCTTGATTCAGAAGACCCGTTATTTATTCTTTATACATCCGGGTCTACAGGAAAACCAAAGGGCATACTTCATACAACCGCCGGTTACAATGTCTACACGGCCTATACCCACAAAATGGTTTTCGATTATCATGATGGCGATATCTACTGGTGTACGGCTGATATTGGCTGGGTAACTGGGCATTCCTATATTGTTTATGGCCCATTAACAAATGGCGCGACAACACTTATGTTTGAAAGTATACCGACATTTCCAGATGCAGGACGCTTCTGGGATGTGGTCGATCGCTGGAAGGTAAACATCTTTTATACAGCACCGACAGCAATCCGCGCACTCGCCGCACAAGGTCCAGAATGGCCTGCAAAATACGACCTCAGCTCACTGCGTGTGCTGGGTACAGTGGGTGAACCAATTAATCCTGAAGCTTGGATGTGGTATTGGGAGAATATCGGCCATAAGAATTGTCCGATAGTCGATACCTGGTGGCAAACTGAAACAGGCGGGATTATGATTACCCCTCAAATCGGTGCAGTACCACAAAAACCGGGTTCGGCTACATTGCCATTTTACGGGATAAAACCTGTTATCCTCGAGCCCACCACCGGCGAAGAACTCGAAGGTGCCTGTAATGGTATCCTGGCAATAAAGGAATCCTGGCCCGGACAGATGCGTGGTGTATACGGGGATCCAAAACGATTCAAAGATACCTATTTTATTCAGTATTTCTGAGGCGGATAATGATACGTATATCGTGTGGAAGTGTTTCCAGGATGCTTGTGTCTCTGGACCTCCTGGGTCGTGCGAGCATGGGCGACATGGACGTTCTTGTTCAAGATGTTCCAATAGGTACAAA
>JABSQK010000269.1 GCA_013215875.1 Lentisphaeria bacterium | reverse complement strand
GTATTCTTACAGCATTTACTAATTCTTCAGGCGGCCTTAAATCTGTCCTGCAATACTTAAGTTTCATTTCGCTTCATACCCAATGTTTTGTTTGTGTTGCCATATTAACATAACTCAAGCTTGGTAAAATAAAATCACGGAGATAAGAACAATGCCCTATCAAGTCTACTGCTCCAGGAACTTTTTATCCGCGTCACTGAGGGACGATACTTTGATGTTAAACTTAAAACCATTCTCTTTCTTCACCTTGAAGTACCCGCGTTTGAGACTGCCGGGAATCATTGCTCCCTTTATTTTCTTGCCGTTCTTCATAGTCCAGGTTCGCATCGCGTCCTTTGCGACAAACACAACACGCGTGCCGGCGAGTGGTCTGCTCGGCTTGGTCGCACTGTATTGGATCGCACCGATATCCCAGCTACCGCTTTTAGGCAATGGACGCCCATCGATGCCAGTGCAGGGTGCTAACATGAAGAGCCATGACTGTCCATCGTAGCATATATTGAAGGACACTCGCCAGTTAAAAATTTCCTGTTTGAATCGTGGCCAATCGTAGTCCCAGCTGGATTCCAAAAATCCTGCATTGCCTTCTGAATAGTTATGGTGAATATAGATATTCTTCTTATGATATTTACCGAAATCTATTTCAATGGCGCCACCATCTGAGCCCCACGGACTGTCTTTGGTGCCAAAATTTTTAATGATGTTGTATGACACTTCCTGATTGCCAATGTTCAAGTGTATGCCCATCGGTCCCCAACTGCTTTTAGCAGTTCTCCACAGTGCATAACTCGGGCCATCCAGATAATTTCTTGTTATTAATGTATGCTCGCCAGCTGACATGATGCCCTGGCCGGTCTTGATGAATTCATTGTTTCTGATTATGCAATGATCCGATCCGTGCTCAATACGCAGTGCCGCCAGTTTCGTCATGATTAGCATTCCCGATACTTTCTCTCCCGGAGTATCATGAAAATGCAGATTTTCTACGATGATGTAGTCACCGCGAAGAATAATAGCATTCCCGCTGGCATCACGGGTACTGGAATTGGTAAACTTGGGCAATGCTCCCGTTCCGTAAGAAGTCAGCCGTATCGGCTTGGACTTTTTGCCAGACCCTTTTATCACAAGACTACCAGAGAAGGAAGACCCCCTCTTGAAGTGCACGACATCACCAGCCTTCAGCGATGCTGACTCAACTTTCTTATGCGATTTCCAGGCGGACGACTTCGAGCGTCCGTTTTTTCTATCCGACCCGCCGACCGAATCGATGTAATAATCTTTCGCACCGCAAGTGACAGGGAGGAGTATAGAAATAATCAGGAATGATTTGATTCTAATTTTCATATTTAACATTATTAGACTCCAGCTTGCTCAGAGAAGTGACTTGTTACCGGGTGTTTAGCTAAGTCATCTCTATCTTTTAATAAGCTAATTCGTTTAGTTCTGAGTTTCTTTCTTATTAAGACAGCCACTACCCCTATTAATACAATAGTTAGTCCTAATAATGAAACGTAATGCGAATCAATCAGATAGATATTACTTTTCGACTATATGATTCAGATATTTTGAAACCTCTGATTTATGGACTAGAAAACATTTACCGATAGATAGTATAGGTAATATTAATTTTCCCTTCAACGAAGTCTGGGAATATTCTTATATCATGTTTTTTATTTAAATTAGTATAACGATTTAAGGTCTTTTATGGTGGCAAGCACCCTAATAGCCTTAAATCGTTATACCGTAGATTTAGGAAAAGTAACTAACTTATTAAAGTGCTAGTATCACCTGTACAGTAACCCAATCGAAGTCATATCTATCTACAGAACTTCCTGGATCGTCCTCTTCATATGTCCGTGTACCGTATTCGGCATTTATACGCAGATTATCATTTATCTTATATGATGGTCCAATTACAAATGTTTCAACATCGCCGCCGCCCACATCTTCTTCAGAATTGGCTGCATCCCACCTTGCCTGCAATGAAAATTTATCGTTAAAGTGCCAAGCAGCATTAATTGTATAAAATTGGCCTTCAATGTCATCTCCGTTTTGATCATCTTCTTCAAATAGGCCTACTTCAAGCCCCAGTTCAAATTTGCCAAATTTATGTTTATACCATACATCAATTACTGTAGCTGCATCTTCCCCAGTTTTATCATCTTCTTTCTCATTAGCATAATATGTACCAAAGCTGGCATGATCATTAATTGTCCATTCCAGGTTTACTAAATAACCAAATTCGTCGATATCACCCGTATGTATATTATCTTCATTATCTCCTGCATCAAAGCTAAAATCAAAAAAGTCGTGCTTTTCATCTGAATCCCAATCCTTAAATATGCTATCAAATAAACCCAATGAAATAACAATGTTACCCGTTTTATAATCAAGTCTTAAACCCTGTGCGTATGTCGGAAGAAATTCATCCTGAGCAACTGTATTTGACCAGAACTGCCGTTGATCTGCACGGATGGGATCTAAACCAAGATGGAGATCCATTATACCAAACTGTAAAGCCAAACCTTCTACCGATTCAAAGAAATACTGTCCCCATGCTTCGGTAAACGAGACCTTTCCAATGGTATCTGAATTCATACTGTCGTCATCATCATTATCACCAGAAAAGTTTATACCACCACCTCCAGATTGGATATGAATAGCAGCTTTTAAATTATCATTGAAATCAAAATCAAAAATCAGTTCAACAGTTTCAACTGCCATCCAGTCTACTTCATCCTGGCTGTTATCATTATCATAATAGTCATCAGTGTCCTTAAACTTTCCGGCAGAGAATTCTATATAACCGCTAAGGCTAAGGAATTGATTTACTTTATCTCCTGATACTTTCAGCTTCTTATGATTGTCTTCGAGTGATTCTACTTGTTTATTGAGTGATTCTATTTGTTTTTTGAGCTTGTTATTCTCAATCTCAAGACTTGCCTCATCTGCCCATACCGTGAGTGCCGAACAAATAAGTATTAGTGTAATAATGCGATTCATTTTCTGTCCTTCCTTTTAATTTGTTATTAAGTTGGCTTGATCATAACTCATTGGAGGGCATAAGCAACAGGATATAATAAATACTCATGAATATATTTGGCGTGCATAAAAAAATGGCTATATTTACGCTCGTTTCTGGAGTTTTGCGATAAAAAATCCATCCAGGGTATCTGTGGGATGTATATGCGCTTCGGATGAAAATGGTGCATGCAAAAGTACATGGTCGAAACGCTCCGGGCACTTTTTGCCAACGGATCGACCGTCGGTTAAATAACAACGGAAGTTTTCTGCATTGGTAATTTTCAGGTTTTCCTTAAGTCTGAAGAAGCGCTTCTTTACCACTTCCACTGCATGAGTGCAGAAAGTAGTAGTGTCTTGCCCTAACGTCGCGGATCAGCCGCTCGTAACGAGTCGCTTGCTTTCGCCTTGCTGGACCGAGTATTCTGTCACTGCTAAATAGGAAACGGATTGGACCAGGCAAAACCGCCTTGGCCATCATCAATCTCGATACGTACATGGGGAATTATCTCTTTGGGCTTAGAAAGCATCTTCTGGTCGATCAGCCGC
>JABSQK010000268.1 GCA_013215875.1 Lentisphaeria bacterium | reverse complement strand
GCAAATATTGCATCCAGGCAGGCAGCTAAAAACTTTATGCTTGAAAATAAACATATTGACATTAATTTAAGAAAACGAAAAGGGTTTAAGTGTAACCCTATTTATAAGGACGTTTATACGATTAATGGCTAGGGTGCACAGGTTGAAGATCGGGTACTTTAGGAAATGGATTATCAATTACCGCATTTGTGGCTTGTATGCGAAAGAAAAATGGATCATCTTTCTCTGGCATAATGTGATTCGTAGAACTCGCATCTCCATCGCCATCAACAAAAAAAGATAAGATTGCTGCAGAACCTATATTCAAATTTGCTGGATTGTTTCCATAAGCAGCAATTTCTGCTTCGCCTACATTCAGGCTGAATGTTTGTGAAATTGCTGGCACACCGACCACAGTTGCCTTCACTTGAAAGCTATGACTAGCATTCACCGCGGGAGTTCGTACCCGTATACCTGCATTGCCATTATAGCGTGTTGTTGTACCCAGTAGGGCATCTTCTTCCAATTCTATATCCAGATTACTGATCACCTTGAAGCTGATACGCACACCGGCTAAATCATTTATATTTCCGTTCTCATCAGGCCCTTTTACTTTTACTTCTAAAGTCTTTGGTAGTAAAAAGCCTCCAGCGCCAGTTTGATTATCACCATCTTCTATCGTCATGACTAAATTTGTCATATTTCTTACAGCTTCAACGGATGGTATGGGAGGTTTTGCTTCTACATGAACCTCTATTGGCTGGATAACTTCTGTACCTTTTATGGGACCAACATAGGGTGTCAGACGAATCTCATAATCCTCTTTGGTTGCCATTATGCCCAGATCTGCTAATGCATTCCATACAAAGCGATGATCGAAGATAATATCAGGTGCAGCCATTCCTACAGGCGTATCACTAATGGGTGATGGTGTGGCAGTTTTAAAATCACCACCACCTGTCTGTTTACGGTATTCAACGAGCACATTGGTTGGCTTCATATCGTCATCGGAAAGTGTAAAATGTAATGGTACTTGTGTTTGTTTATATGTATTCGTATTCACAAAGAAATGATTAATTTTAGGAATTGAAGTGCTGGGTGTTATTGGTCCAATGGGGGGTGTACCGATTATTAGATAACTAATATTAAAAGGTAAACTATTAGCTTCTACCGTTCCTGATGGACTCGTTATTATTATCTTTAGAATAATGTCATTATGGGGCAATAGAGTTGTGCTTAAATCTGCAGCTGCATCCCAAACAAAAAAATGATTTACAGGTGTTTGCGATGCTGATAAACTACTTAAATCCTCACTCCCTCTACTTGGAGCAGCGGTGGCTGTGACGAAACTTTGTCCCTGGTCTGCAGAAAACTTTATTTCTCCCTGTACTATGTTATGAGTTGGATCTGAAAGCTTAAACAAAACGGGTATTGGGACACCATGAGTGCCACCTCTGGGTGAATCAAAAATAACACTGGGCTGGAGCTGTTGCGAATCAACATTAAAAGGAGCAGAAATATCAGAGCCAGTTGAATGTCCATCATAAGCTGTGATCCTAAAGACAACATCGATAGCGCTTTGACCACCAAGGTCGTGATCGGCATTCCACATAAAATGGTGGCTTGTTCCCATGGGATTCGTTTGAATCCCAACCGTAACCGGACTTGTACTATCTTTTTCTGCAGGAAGAAACGTTCCACCGGGAATTTTATATTCCGGAGTTATGTCAATAGAATTAGATTCCCTGTCACTTAAGACATAATCGATTCTTACTGGGCTATTAGTCTGCCCTCCAGATGGATTCCAAATATCCACCATCGGCGGATTATTAATATCCACATCAATGGGCGACGCGCGGTCTTCAAGAACAATTGTTCCACTTGTGCTCCGAATTAAAATTATCACGTCCTGCGTGGACACAGAAAGATTTGCATTAGCATCCCACAAAAAGGAATGAGCAGTTCCCTGAGGACTTGAAGCGAGCCCCGTTATTACATTACTATTTGGATCCGCTTGTGCAGTGAGAAAATTCAAACCATTATCCGTAGAGAATTCTATTTCACTTGCGTAAATTCCAGATGCAGGATCTGTGATTGTATAATCGATAAGAACAGGTGAAATTACTGGAGATGTCATTGCTGAAATCGATATTTGGGGAACCATGATAGTACCAACGGGTACAGTCAGGTTAAAGGTGATTGATGGCTTTCTTAAACCTGCTCCAAAAGAATCCCGCGGCTGGATGAATACTTGTACATCATATACCACTGCTTGTATAAGGTCGACTTGCCAGTCCCAGACAAATGTATAATTAATGCCTGTTGGATTTGTTGTTAACCCCGATGACCCGCTATGTCTTGGATCCTGGGTTTTGGGGCTTGCCAATTGAAGCGGGTTTCCAGCAACTTGATAATATACATCGATGTCTGAAGGATCGGATTCAACATCCCTTAAACTATATTCAATAAGGACTTCATCAGCATACACATCATTTGTAGGGCTGAGAATATCCGCGACAGGGGGATTATTTGAAGCTGGTAGGCCGGAGATTTGTATTGTGTTTGATCTGTCACTATTCCCCTGTCCAGTCTGGTTAAGCGCTTCAACTGTTATGGCGATATCATCAACAGGATCTTGGTTGATATCCAACTTCCAATCCCAGACAAAATGATAAATAATTCCACCCGGATTTGTTAATAGTGCAATCGTGCCACTATGACGAGAATCCTGAGTATCTGGAGTTGCGACTTGAGATATTCCACCTGCTACCGTAAAACTAACATTTATATATGCAGGATCTGACTCAACATCTGAAACCCTGAATTCGATAACTACTTTATCATCTATCACGTCGTTTGTTGGAGTTAATATCGTGGGTACAGGAAGAACGTTGATTGGTGTAGGTGCTGGATTTGGAGTAGGTGCAGGTCGAGTACCAAAGAAAAAGTTAAATATTCTCTGAAAAAATTGAATTAAGAAATTAATCATTACTTTGATTTCCTTTAGGCGTAGCCATTTTATTTCCCTCAATGTTTAATTTTGCTCTAGAGTAAATGTGGAGTTTCCCCCAAAATGTGGACAATAAGTTAAGCCCCCTGTAATATAAATACAAATAAGGAGCTAGTAAAATGAAGAAGAACCGCCAGAAATTCTCAAAGGAATTCAAAGAGGAAGCAGTTTCACATTGGGAAAATTC
>JABSQK010000267.1 GCA_013215875.1 Lentisphaeria bacterium | reverse complement strand
CGGTAAACATCAATTGTTTTTGCTTGAGAATCCAATCACTAAATTTTTCTGCACCGAGTTCGAGAAAGATATCGCGTGTTCCCCTGGGCAGTTTTCCTTTTGTGGGATAGTCCGGCAATGTGACTGGCTCTTTGCGTAATGCCATGGGGCGATCCTTTACCAGTTCATTGCCATTCACAATGACGTCACCAAGATAAGTCAGAAGTTTTGTTGCGCGGTCTTTACGAGCAGGAAATTTGAATAGATCGGGTGTTAGATCGATGAAGCGTGTTGTGCACATACCATCTTGAAATGTCTCGTGATCCAACAAACGCATAAGAAACGGGATGTTAGTCTTCACACCGCGAATACGAAATTCTGCGAGAGTACGATCCATACGACGAATCGCATCGACAAATCGTCTTCCACGAGCGGTAACTTTCACCAGCATGGAATCATAAAATGGATTTACCACAGCACCTGAAAATGCACTACCGGCATCGAGACGTATGCCCATACCGCTGGCTGAACGATAATGTGCAACACGGCCATAGTCAGGCATGAAATCATTTTCCGGATCTTCTGTAGTCACACGACACTGCATGGCAAAACCATGCGTATGAATCTTTGATTGATCTGCCAAATCGATTTCCGGGTTTGATAATTTCGTGCCCTGAGCAATCAATATTTGCGATTTAACGATATCCACACCGGTCACTTCTTCAGTCACTGTATGCTCAACCTGAATACGCGGATTTACTTCGATAAAGAAAAATTCGTTTGTTTCAGCATCGACGAGAAACTCGACTGTACCAGCATTTGAATAGTTGACTTGTTCGCCAATTTTTATTGCCGCATCACATAGTGCCTGGCGTGTTTCAGCAGGCAGGTTTGGTGCCGGAGCAATTTCCACTACTTTCTGATGCCGGCGTTGTACCGAGCAATCGCGTTCCCAAAGATGTATCAGATTGCCATGTTCATCACCAAGTAGCTGTACTTCCAAATGACGGGCGCGGCCGACAAATTTTTCGATAAAAATATCCGGGCTGTCAAATGCGGAAATAGATTCGCGTTGCGCCTGGGCGAACTGACTGGCAAATTCTTTTTCGGTTTTTACCACCCGCATTCCACGACCACCGCCACCATGAGCAGCTTTTAGCATGATCGGATAGCCAACTTTCTTTGCCAGCCTAATCCCTTCTTTTACATTCTTTATAGCATTTTTACTTCCACCAAGTGTGGGAACATTTGCGGCGTCGGCAATTTTACGTGCGGATGTCTTATCACCCAATTTATTGAGTACATCTACTGAAGGGCCAATAAAAATGATCCCCGCTTCTTCACAGGCCTTGGCAAATTCGGGCTTTTCTGAGAGAAAGCCATAACCCGGATGGATCGCATCGATATTGTGTTTTTTGCAGATCTCGAGTATGCCTTCGATATTTAGATAATTGCGTATCGGTTCGCCGGCTTCACCAATCATGTAGGCTTCGTCCGCTTTAAAGCGGTGCAATGCATAGCGGTCTTCATGAGTATAAATAGCCACTGTACGAATACCCAATTCATGGGCACTGCGAAATACGCGAGTCGCAATTTCACTGCGGTTTGCAACTAAAAGTTTTTTGATCTTTTTCATATAAGTAATTATCTGCCTAAATTTAAAATTCTGAACTGAAAAGGCTTGATAATGTACTTGGATTTAGGCATTGGTAAAGCAGAACCGCCGGCTTTTACAGGTATTCATACAAATGCACAGATTATGGCATATGGACGCTCAATTTTAAGCTCCCACAAGCAAGGCATGCTAAGCTGGCAATATTAAATATTGCCTGCGAGCAATCCCATTTCCATAGGCGCTGGGCGTTCACAGGTGCTTTCGAGATCGACATACTTTGATTGATCTGAAGCATCATGAAATGCATGCATTAAATCGAGTACATGGTATGCGAGATCGCCGCTACAACGCTGCTTGCGTCCTTCGCGAATTGCATGAGCTAGATCTGCAACACCCAGACCCCGTCCACTATCACCATAAATATGACTGTGAGGAATCACCTGCACGTCCTGCCCTGGTAGCGCTAATTTTACTTCGCCGCCAAAACCATTTGGATCAGGCACAAAAAGCGAGCCTTTGCTGCCATATATTTCAATACAAGGCATATTGTGGCCCCAGATATCGAAACTCGTCGTAATTTGCCCTGTGGCACCATTGGCAAATTCCATTATACCCACTACATGGGTGGGTACTTCTACATCAATGATTTGCCCATTAAGTGGTTCACTGGTAATTGTTCGTTGTGCGTGCGTAATACTGGTTGAACCAACAACACGTCGTACAGGCCCTAACAATTGTACCAGGTCTGTCAGGTAATAAGGCCCCATATCAAACATAGGACCGCCACCTTTTTTATAATAAAATTCTGGATTTGCGTGCCATCTTTCATGGCCCGGTGTTAACATAAAAGCATTACAGCCAATCGGTTTACCAATCCAGCCATCATCAATAAGTTTACGTGCGGTCTGATGTGCTCCACCTAGGAATGTATCAGGAGCGGAACCCACGAGTAAGTTCTTCTCTTCGGCGAGTTTGAGTAGTTCGCGGCCTTCTTCACGGCTAACAGTAAATGGTTTTTCGCTATGGGCATGTTTACCTGATTCGAGTGTACGCTTGGCAATTTCATAATGGGCCTGAGGAATGGTTAAATTGACAACGATTTCAATCTCAGAATCATTAAAAACATCATCGACCGACATTGTTTGAGGAATCTCATGCTCTTTGGCTTTCTCTTTTGCTGCATCCGCATTGAGATCAGCACATGCCACCACATCGAGAATTGGGAAATTTTTCATATGCCCGAAATAAGCATGGCTTATATTTCCACAACCAATTACTGCTACTTTTACTTTTTCCATTTATCTGTCCTTTAAATTTTATCTCAATAAAGGGTTGGATTCGATGAATACAATGGGAGATACAATTTTTACAAGAAAATAGCAGTATTTATGAGTATATCATTACGTTCTAATTTTGGAGTTTGGATTAGAGTGACAGGCGATGAAATCAATCGACTAAGACGTGCGCGGTTTCTGCACTACGAAATAATTAAATTTGAGAAATTAATTACTCATACGTATCAAATAAGCTGCTGACCTTTATTACCTTGTTAATTTCTTTTAGTGTCAGTTTTTTCTCTGGGCTGATTACTATCGTCTGCGCCTTATTTGGGTAAAGGTGCACAAAGTTATCGGAGAACTTTGCATCGTTATTTCCAAGTTCAATCCAAGTCCAAAGGGCGACTGTTTTTGATTTAATCGTCAGCTTAATATCGCCATTTTTCAATTGCTTAATCGTCTTCTCAATTTTCGGATTTTCCAATTCGATATGTTTGGGTCGAACAAAACTGACAAAATTTGATGAGACTGTTTTATTTCCATCTTTTAATTCCAGAAATAGCTGCAAGCCCCTGTCGCCATGCTCAGCTAAAAGTTTTTTATAATTCAAGGTTTTCAATTTCTCACTGCTCAGGGCTTTTGCTGTGATGGATTTCATTCCCTTATCGAAAACGATTCCTTTTAAGTCAATCAACTTCCAGGATGCTTGCAGTTTTTTATCATCAAGCAGGTCATTACTAACATGCAATTCG
>JABSQK010000266.1 GCA_013215875.1 Lentisphaeria bacterium | reverse complement strand
GAATTTTCCCAATGTGAAACTGCTTCCTCTTTGAATTCCTTTGAGAATTTCTGGCGGTTCTTCTTCATTTTACTAGCTCCTTATTTGTATTTATATTACAGGGGGCTTAACTTATTGTCCACATTTTGGGGGAAACTCCACTATCTCCAAAGTGTGTCAATGAAACATGTATTACATGTGGCATGACTCGGGCATTTTGCTCCATTTCTCGATTAAATATTAAGCAGGCAATTGCATACAATAAATTTTCAGTTTTTACTTACATATCATTTGCTTTATTAAATATTTTTTCACTTTTCTTAATTTATTATTTACTCAAAAAAAGGATTTTATATCATGAATAATATTGATCTTGATGAAGACGACATACAGGGGACAGCCACCGGGGTGATGTCCTTGATTACCGGGATAATTTCTTTAATTTTTGCGGTCGTTGCAATTCTAACAATTTTTATCTCCTTGTGTTGCCCCGTAATCGGATCAATCATTCCTGGATTAGGAACGATTTTTTCAATTATTAGTATTATCTTAGCGGCAACTTGTTTGAAAAGTATTAGCCAGGAACGAACAACGAAAGATGCCAAATCTCTCGCACTTACCGGCCTCATTCTTGGCATAATTTCATTATGCATTAGCGGCCCAATATTATTATGGAACATTTACGTGACAAGTTCAATTGTCGCATCGTCTACTGTGGCGAACGCTGCAAATAAAAAACTGCTGCAAGAAAGAAAGATTATTCTAAAACAAAAACCAATAAAAATAAAATCCGCGAAATTAGCTAAAGCATTTAACAAGAATATGGCGAAAGCAGAAACTAATTACACGAATAAATTAGTTTCAGTAAGCGGAATAGTAGGGAGCATTGATAAAAACTTTGATGATTCGTACGTAATAGAATTCAAGATTGATAAAAAGTTTGATACAAAAGTGAAAGCCGTTTTTAAAGACGATAAAGGAATATCTGATTTAAGTAAAGGGGATACTGTCACCATTGTTGGAATATGCGAAGGCTTTACCTATGAAGGTGTGGAACTTACTGATTGCAAAATTGTGTCAGAGGAAAAAGTTCCGGAGGAAACGGAGACTGATCCAGAGGAAACTGAGCCTGAGGAAGCAGCCGAGCCTGAAGAAACAAATTAATATACGCTCTCTCTTTCATACTAAAAACTTATTTTTCCCTGTCCACCGCTGCACTGCATGAAGCTGGTTCACCACTTTCCGCAAAAATATCATCGTACTCTTCTTTATTCACCTGTCGAGTATCTTTTCCCCTGTAATGAAACTGCAGAGCGCGTCGTCGTTCATCAGAAACATTTGGTGGAGTCTGATGTGGCAGTAAACCATTGAAAATTAATACACCCCCGGCTTTTAACTCGATCGCTTTTGCCTCATTCGCACCAACCTTATTTTTCCCAATCTGGCAATCGAGATAGTCAGATTGTTGTAACGTGCCATCCGAATCAGGAGCTATAACTGGTAAATGGTGGTGAACAATCGGGCCCCTTTTATGACCCTTATCGATCACATGCATACAGCCATTTTCAATGGTGGCATCATCGAGTGCAATCCAGAAGCCGAGTACCCGGTCCATTGGTACCACACTGAAATATGCCGTGTCCTGGTGCCAGGGTTTTTCACTACCAATCTTGGCGGCCTTCACCAATGCAGTATCTTGCACTGCAATTGGATACGAGCCCAATAGATTTTCGCGGATCATACGAATTTTCTCATGTTCATCGTGCAGAAATTTTGTAAACGGGTGATGATCTTTAAAATACATAAGTTTGCGTAAATACTTTTCGGGGTCATTTTTTGAATCAGCGATATAATTTGGCTCAAATTGTACGATATAATCCGGATCATCTTCGTTTACCAATTCTGTGATTGCAGCATGCGCTTTTTCAACTTCGTCGATACTTAAGCAATTTTCAAATGCGAGATAGCCATGCTCCCAATAGAGTGCGATATCGCGTTCTGAAAGGAATTCTGGGCAATCCGCAAACACTATCGGTCTCGAAAGGGGTGATTAATAGTATCTTCTAGGTCCAGAATAGGAAT
>JABSQK010000265.1 GCA_013215875.1 Lentisphaeria bacterium | reverse complement strand
GAATTTTCCCAATGTGAAACTGCTTCCTCTTTGAATTCCTTTGAGAATTTCTGGCGGTTCTTCTTCATTTTACTAGCTCCTTATTTGTATTTATATTACAGGGGGCTTAACTTATTGTCCACATTTTGGGGGAAACTCCAGAAGGCGATGATTCCATCGATGGTGTTATCGATAATTTGTTAGGTGACTAAAATAAACTCCATACTTAATAGAGGGTTTTCTCATTTTAAGCCTTTGAGATTATGAATATGGGAAATGGAGAAAAATATATTTCTAAAGATACAATGGATAAAAAACATATTCATGATTATGGCTTAGATACTTTGGGGCAAAAAGAAGCGGATAAATATAATAAAAAATTTATACTCTATCAAGTATTATTTTTTATTGTTTTTGTGAAAATGGGATTTGTTGTTTATTTACTAAAGATAAATGATTACCCATCTTTATCCATATTATATGTAATCGTTATCTTTGTTTTTATATTATCTTTACTTGTTGCTTCGATCATTGGCAGCTCGCGTAAACGAAACAGATGTTCGGAATGCCTTGAAAAAATGGAACGCTATATGCACCCTGAAATCAATTATGTTTGCCATCCGTGTAAAAAATACTTAAATAAAAATGTTATCAAAGCTGAATAAGCTCACCATGTAGGGCATGCAGGACATGTAGAAAATAGAATAGAATCAGGATAGTTAAATTAAGAATCTGCTCGGTTCGAGGATTGAAGTGAAGAAGAATCTTGGTCTTGGTTTACTTGAGTCCAATGAGGTATTTGGTTTTTTAAAAACCTACATGATCTACATGAACTACATGGTAAAAAATGTTAAGCACTAGATTGTTATTGGTTCTAAGCTGGCAGGGCTTAAAGCATGGTCCTGTAGGCACCGGGCGGGATCTCTACGGGTTCACCAATCATCCAGTTCCACATTTCGCGTCGTAGTTCCCACTCTTTATAATAGTCAGATGTGTAGCCTTTAGTCCCTACCTGTTTCTTAAGCACGCCTCCGGCTGCGCATGCGGCTAGTTCCGGTGTGCTGTTCCAGCTTGGTTCACTGGGTTCACTGATACGGTTGAATAGAAACTTGATCATCAGTCGATCGGTATCGCTCTTATTGCGAGTAGCGGTATGCCACAGGTCGTAATGAGTAATGGCGACTGTTCCGGCTTTCACGGCTAACGGGACCTGGCCGACAATATTAGCGTAGCTCGCCAGGCGATCGGTGGGTGCGTTGCGTAGATGGGTGCCGGGCATGATGATAGTCGGTCCCATATCTGTGGATGTGTCATGGGGAAAATACATTGCCAGCACACACCAGACTTGGTGGTGGCGAACATTTGTACCATCCTGGTGCCAGGTCTGACTTCGACTTCCAGCAGGATTGACATGCAATACCCGGGATTTATCCATTTCGTAATCCGTGCCGAGAATGCTTGTTAGGGCGCCAACGACTTCAGGAGTGGAGTAGACGTCTGCCAGTCTTGGAATGGCTTCAAGGATTCCAAATGCACCGTCCATTTCCTTGGCTTCGGCGCAAACAGAATCATTCATATCTGCTGGCAGTTCTGGTTCAAGGATGTGGTAGCCCTCGGCAATGAAATTGGCAATCTCTTCATCGCTCAAAAGAAAGTCAGTGGCATCAGACATCGTAGTCTTCCATTTTTTCGAGAATAAATTCGTAACCTATGAGATCGATCTCGCGATCATCAAACGGCGCGCGCTGATCGGGGAAATGTATGACTCGCCAGCCGTCAACAATAGCGGCGTGCACTGTGGGGTAGGGCAATTCGACCGGTTCAGGATCAATTTCGGTGACAGAGTCGGCAACTGGTTCATGCAGTGCCGCGCCGAGAACCGGTGCTCGCAGACTCGGCTTCCTTGCATGTAAATATAAAACTCGTTGACGTGATTGTTTCATGGTAATGAAAAATAGCAGAAGAGTCGTTATAATTCAACCCCGGTTTCATTTTTTGCGGATTTCCCCTAGGTCTCTGAAATAGTTGAACTCATTAATTATATAAATATGTTATGAGATGACCGAAAATGACACTAAACACCCTCCAATGGTCCTGATTGCGGATCTGCTACACAGTGCACTGAAAACCGCGCGCCGTAGATGGCGAGTAACTCTTACACTCGCCCTTATTTGCGCTACACCTGTTCTAATTGTAGCATGGAAAGCGAGAAAGGTTCGAGTAGTACTTGCACAACTGAAGATAGATAACCCTCAACAGAAGTCATGGGCAAATATTTATATAGGGAATAAAAATCGTATGACAATTTCCATTACTGAACTTAATGGATTAAAAGACCTTTATTATCTTTCCGGCCCTTTATACTTTTCATTAGGGCAAACAAAAGTGAATGATATAAGTGCTCTTAAGGGTATGCCAATGAAAGAATTTCATTGGTCAGGAACTCAGGTCACTGACATTAGTGCACTTAAAGGCATGCCTTTAACAGGTGTGGATTTACCAGGAACTTCAATCACCGACATTAGTGCCTTAAAAGGAATGCCGTTATCACGCCTTAATTTAAGAAACACTTCAGTCGTTGACATTACTGGACTTGAAGGAATGCCGTTAATCGAGTTGCATTTAAATGGCAGCCAGGTAATTGATCTAAAAGCGCTTAAAGGAATGCCTCTTGAATATCTAAATTTAATTAAGACACAAGTAAGTGATATAAGCCCACTTAAGGGTATGCTATTGAAAGATTTGAGGTTGGGTGAAACCCCAGTTAGGGACATTAGCGCTCTTAAAGATATGCCATTGAAATACCTGGATGCTTCAAATTCCCGGGTTAGTGATATAAGCGCTTTAAAAGGAATGCCTTTGGAAAACCTGAATTTATTTGAAACCCAAGTGGCAGATATCAGTGCTCTAAAAGGAATGCCTTTGGAACATCTGTATTTGTCACTTACCCGGGTAAGTGACATAGGCGCTCTTAAAGGTATGCCTTTGAAATACCTGGGTGTATCAGATACCCGAATTAGTGATATCAGTGCTCTAAAAGGAATGCCTCTTAAATATCTGAATTTAACTCGTACTCTGGTTAGTGATATCAGTGCGCTTAAAGGAATGCCTTTAGAACAACTTGACTTGAGTTATACACAAATTAAAGATATCAGTGTTCTCAAAGGAATGCCATTGGAAAGGCTTTCTCTACCGAAAACAGCAGAAGGAATTGAATTTCTTCTGCATATAAAAACATTAAAAACAATCAATAGCAGACCTGTAAGAAATTTTTGGAAACAATACGACAAGACAGGAAAAATTCCAAATTGACAAATCCAGCTCCTCTCACCAAAGCAGATTTTAAGAAAATTAGTTCTCATAGACTTTACATTCTTTTTACATCTTAAGTCTTACATTATAAGTGCTTTATGGTTATCGTAAAATCTAACCTTAAAAATGTGGGAGGTATATTATGAGAACATTCCGTTCTTTCCTTATCGTGTGTGGAATTCTTGCTGGTAGTTTGAGCTTGCTGGCTAATGATCAAAAACCCGTTGAGAAATCCGGTGCTAATGAGAAGGCTCTTATTGGTCCCTTCGTCTATAAAAATCTGGAGATCTATTTAATCCAGGGAAAAGAAACCATGCCAAATGTGGATTTTCTTACTTTAGAAGAAGCGATGAAACAGAAAATCCTGGTGGTTCATGAAACTGGGGATGTGAATAAACTTGCGGTTCAGAATGTATCCGCGACAAAAACGGTTTTTATTCAAGCTGGCGAAATTGTCAAAGGCGGCAAACAGGACCGGACCCTGATGACAGACCTAATCGTAAAACCCAAATCCGGCAAAGTTAACCTGGCCGCTTATTGTGTGGAACAGGGACGCTGGCAGAAGCGTGGAATGGAAAATCTCAAAGCATTTAGTGGCTCAAGCAAAATGGTTTTTGGAAAAGGCTTACGTAAGGCCCTTAAAGAAAGCATGAAAGAGGAATCAGCCGATACAAATTCTGCGCCAGTAGCGAAGAAACAGGGTGAGATTTGGAAAGAAGTTGCTAAATCTCAGAAAATGATGGGCATGAAAATGGGAACAGATGTTACCTCAAAGCTGTCATCCAGCAGTCTGCAGCTTACTCTGGAAAATAAAAAGCTGAAAGTAACTACCAAGGATTATACAGATAAACTTAAACCCATACTTAAAAAATATCCGAAGACGATTGGTTTTGGCTATATGGTAAACGGGAAATTCAGTACTGCAGATTCCTATGGCTCACGTAAACTGTTTCGCAAAATCTGGCCAAAGCTGCTGGATGCAGCAGTAACAGAAGCGATCACGGACACTGATAAAAAGTACAAAAACAAATTGAAAGACGATGCCGGGGTAGATAGCCTTTCCAAATCCATTGGTAAAGATGCAGCCAAGGGATGGATGGGTGCCTTGTTTGTTGATGGCCATGTGCAAGCGAAAAAAGCGAAAAGTGAAAAATATCATAAACGCCGGGTAAATGTTAATAAACAAACAAAGGTCGATGTGAATGAGCATAAAGACAGTACCAATTACGACACTCTGGATATTGAAAATAATGAATTCATTCACCGCAACTGGGAAGCAAACTAGGTAGCGTGGCTGAGCCACAGCAAAGCACAATCTGCATAGGATTGAGATGAAAGTAAAGTAGGTCGGGGTCTCCGAACGCGATCAATAAAAATGGGTATTTCCGTTCCTAGACATCAAGAATGATGCGTAATTCAGGGGATAACCGGCCTACAGTTTCTGCGCTTAAATACTTTTTATGATCGAGCTGTTGTTTATGGCGGCGCCGACAAAAGTAAGTGTGCATTGCGCGCCGTGGTAGGTCCGTAGAATTGTTCATGCCGCCATGCCAGATGTGGGCATTCATAAAGATGGTGTGTCCAGACTTTATCGTAGCTTGAATTTGCTCGGGATGATCGGCCATGGGATCATCCAATGCTTCGGCTGGTGCTTGTCCACTTTTATGACTTCCAGGGATGAGGCGTGTGGCGCCGTTTTCAATGGTAAAATCATCCACTGCCCAAATAGCTATGCAGACCTGATACTCTTCATCTTTTTCAAGCTTACCCCAATCCGAATGCAGCGCTTGCCTTCCTTCACCCGGTAGGGCAGCGCGTGTATTTAAGGCAGATAGTTTAAAATCAGTTCCGAGAATATGCTGAACCCCAGCCAGTAATCGAGGATTGAGCAAGAGTTTTTCAAACATGGGATCCTTATCTATTACATTACTCAAGCGCACGGCACCGTCTTCCTGATGAACTTCTTTACCCGCATCATCACCTTCGATCTCGGCAATCCGATTGAGACAATTCCCATAGGCTCGAACTTCCTCTTCGGACAATAATTGCCCAAGCATAAGGTAGCCTTCTTCGTCCAGAAGGGTTTTCTCATTATCGGAAAGCGATTGGTCATTTACGCCCAACGAATCAAGTACGTCGATTATTTCTATGGTCATTTTATACAATCAGGTATTTATCTGTACAGGTACTCTTAGTACTCGAGCTGTCAAATAAAAGTATGAATTACTAGCCTGGATAATTGACAGGCTAGGGTTGCAAACCAGTTGGTATCTTTGAGAGATGGAGTACCCAGCCCTCCGGGCCGGAACCGATGCGTCCACGGACTGAGAGCATGCCAACAATCTCTTTGCCGTTGGGATGCAGGTATGTGCGAAAACATTTGATGGCACGACCACCAACTGCAATACGTGTAATTTCCGGTTGCTTGCCATAGGGTTTCCATGACAGGCCATCTGTGGAAGAGTAATGCCAGATGGACTGGGCGGGCCAGGTATCGCTTAGCCAAAGGTGCCATTCCTTCTCATGTACTTGTAGAACGTGAATCCAACAGCCACCACGTTTTGCGGTTTTTGGGAAGTCGGGTAGTAGCTCTTTGATTTCACCTTTTGCATTGCGTATAAAGGACCATTTACCCGTGATGCTTTTGGCTTCAACTGCGGTGGCGACTTGGCCAAATCCATTGAGGTAGGCACGCCAACGACCATCTGCTAAACGGTGGAGGGAGCCTCCATCAGACCAGACGACCTTCTTTTTTGCTATCTCAAGTGGTTCGCCTTTCATTTTTCCCTGATACGTCCAGGTTCCAAGTTTTCCTGTTTTCGAGGTAAAAAATGCGGGATAAAGGCTGACCTGTCCCGGTGAGTAACCACGCGTTGTACAACAATAAAAGACATAACCAATATCTTTAAACCAGGTCATGCAGGTACGTGTGAAACCTCTACCTGGTGCGAGCTCGTCGGGTTTATTTGGGAGGAAAAGGTCATCGACAAGACTGGCGTTGAATCGTGGTTCATCGTTTCCAAGTGTCTGCATGGTCGGGCCACGACTAACGATGTTTACTTTTTGTTTTGGCGTTGCGGTATGGTAGAGCTTGCCAAGTTTGCCTTTGGTATGAGTATTTCCAAGGACAAGCGAACCACGCCAGAGTTCGTATTGATTATCGCGATAGATGACAGAGACGTAGGCACCATAGGCCGGGATCGGTTTAAATGGCTTAGCCCAATAACGCAACCCTGATCTAGCGGGATTGCCAGGAAGTTCCAGTTCCAAAGGGAAGCGCTTGAGTTCTTTTTCGCTAACAGTGAGCTGTGGTGGCGTTGTGCAAGCAACAAAAAACAATACTAAGCAGGGGGAAATTACACATTTTCTTAACATGCATGGACTATAACCAGAAATAGATAGGCTGCCAATTTTCATGAAATACGGTCTGTACATATTGCCTAGCAATACTTTGCGAAGGTGATGTTGCCGTACTCAGGAAGGGGTGATTAGCCATTTCTGTGTAAGGGACTGAGTCGGAGGGGGATGCAGGGTCCTAATGCTTGGTTATTATTATTCACCTTTTATAAATAAATGAGGGTATTGCTTGTGCAGAGCGTCTACATTTTCCGGAGTAATAATTATAAATCGAGAATCGAATGCAGTATTGGGATCATCTGGAACAGGCGCATCATGATCTATGCGAATTGGTTTTTTTGCCAGTATTGAGACAAAATGGCCTGCGACAATAGCGGGTTTAAATTCTCGAGGATTGGAATTTAATATAACAAATTGTGGAATTCTATTCCTATAGTTCCGTCGCCAATAACTCATATTTTTAAAATCGATGGGCAAACCTATGAACGAAATAATTAAATCAAAACCATTAAAACTCCGCAGAATATCTTCAAGTTTATTTGCTGTAAGCAGATTTTGTTCAATATTCGCTACATCTGTATTCTCATAAACCCATTCATATTTTCCAACAATTTCTATACTGCCAGAAATTTGTTTTTTAAATTCTTCAACTGTTAGTTTATGATTGGTTTTTTCTATTTCACTATCACCGGGCTTATCATATATAATAATGGCTTTTTTGCCTTTCTGTTTTTCGGCTACATGCTTTCCGAATACCTCATGTTTAATTTGTAGAAAACTATGAGTGACCGCAGTTTGTTTACCTCGAACTATGGCTTTTTTAAAGTACATAGAATAAACAGCAGAACAGATTGCCAAAAAGACGCACAAAGCACCGGCTACGCCAGAAACGATGCGCCCAAAGTCTTTACCTTGTCTAAGTTGAAGTATCCCCCAGATCATAACAGCAAGAGAAAGAATCATTGGTATAAGAAATTTAAATTCCATAAAAACCCTTTGTTATTTTGTAGTATAAGATAAACGAGAAGTGAAAACAAGCTTTTTTGTAAGTGCCCCTATCACAAAAAAATAACTCCATGTTGGTCTGACTGGGGTTTTTAAGCTGAAACTTAGATCTAAGAGGACCGTTACTCGTCCGGCAGAGTAATCTGAAAACAAGAAAAAATGATGTTTAATCTGATAGAAAACTCTATAAACGTTCGTGACTATTTTTTTAGTAGATAGAGTCTTCACTACCACAGATATTGATTTTTACAGATTTTATTCATATAACATAATGGTAAATAGTACAGATTTTTATAAATGGGGTTTTATATGAAATTGTGTAGAAATATGACAAGTCGTTTCACGATGATAGAACTTATGGTGGTCTCTGCCATCCTCGCAATCCTCGCATCAATACTCATACCGGTGCTTACACAGGCTAAAGCGAAGGCCAAACGGGCTAATTGGATAAGCATGAAACACAATATGCAGTTAGACTCGGATTGCTTTGGGCTTTGGAGCTTCTCCGGAGAGACAGTTACACAGGATGAGAATGGTTATTATTTCATCACAAACGAGGCCAACTACCCAGATGCTGAGGCATATGATATTGGCTATGATCCAAAGCAATTGGACATGAGAACCTATGGCACCGGGGGAATACGAGTCGACAATGTAGAAGGACGATTCAGGGGGGATAGCTCTCTTTATTACGAAGACAGTATCTCTGGCAATTACCTGGTCGCTAGCGACTGGTCAGGTGCCTATATGGTAGATAGCTTCGATCGCACAATTACTTCATGGATGAAATTGGGATCTTCTGCCACTGGAACGAAATATTTCTTTGGCGATGGTTACTGCTCCTCCGGCTGGGGTGGATATGCTTTGGTTACTATTAGTGGCGATATAGCCTACGTTAGGTACTATCGCTTTAATTCGAATGGGCAGTATATTTATGCAAGTACATCAGGCTCTGAATTTAATCCCAAAAAGGATGAGTGGTTTCATGTTGCGTTAACTATAAGCCAGCCTAACCACATAAACATTTATATAAATGGCGAACTCGCGACTCAATCGCAAGGCAATACTTTTAGTTCGACTGACACAGCCCGCACGTGCTCTGACAGTAATGGCTATAGCAGCCGAATAGGGGTAACGAATCTACCCTCTTATAATCATTATACTGATATTTACTTCTCATCGTTTGCTCTATTCAATCGAGAAATGACCGCTCAAGAAATCAAGGATATTTACAGGGGTAGCAACTAGGCACTTCAAAATCATCGTCAGTTACAAACTGCTGATACTGCAGCAGTTCGCACTTGTAGTTAGATGGATTATGATTTATGCTGGAAACGATTAAATGTAGGCTTGCGTGCTAGAATTATTGATGCCATAGTTTGTCTTGGAAACAGTACCAGTAGTGAGCTCCTGATACTGTTGAAGCACTTGGGTCTATCCTGAATTATTTTTCTTCATCCCTGAATAATCGAGGAAATTCCTTGTGTACAGCTTCTACATTTTCAGGTGTAATAATCACATAACGGATATCAAATGCCTCTTTAGGATCATTTGGTATGGGGGCCTCAAAATCAAAACGAACAGGTTTTGTATGTAATATTGAGACGAAATGACCTGCGGTAATCCCTGGTTTAGATTCAAGTATACTTGAGTTTAATAGTACAAATTGTGGAATTTCTCCATCATATTCCTCTTTCCAATACTTCATTTCCTTAAAATCTATTGGCAGGCCAATAAATGAAATAATCAAATCGTAGTCAGAAAAATCACTCATAATATCTTCAAAATCTTCAGTCATAAACGGTTTATCCATACCCATACCCATACCCTGCGCCGCCGCATTATCGTCAGCCCTCACCCATTCATGTGTATCTACAATTTCAATACTTCCCATAAGTTCTTTTTTGAATGCTTCGACGCTTACGTCATGTGACTTTTTTCCCATCTCAGTTACACTTGGCTTATTATATATGAGAATGGCCCTTTTACCTTTCTGTTTTTCCGCGACATGCTTACCAAATGTACTATGTGCAATTTGCATATACTGATGGTGCTTCGAGATCATATCATTGGAAACAGCTGAAGCTTGAAAGAAACTGGTATAGATGAGTGAAAAAACTGCTATAAGTGTACATATTATAGCGAAAATAGCCGCGACAGGACGTCCCCACATTTTACCTTTAGATTTATATTGAAGATGTGCCCATATCGTAATGACAAGAGAAATGATCATTGGTATAACAAATTTAGGGTCCATAAAAATAATCCTTTTTTTTTTATAT
>JABSQK010000264.1 GCA_013215875.1 Lentisphaeria bacterium | reverse complement strand
TGATGAATGGGAATTGGGCGGATCCGTCGCTGGTATCTATATTTCAGGTGTTACCGATGTCGATGTCTCTAACTCTAATTCTGGTACTATAACAGTTGAGCGTGACCTGACTGCAACATTTGATGCAAGTTTTGATGACCTATTAGATTCTGATGGTGATCCAGTATACCTTGCTGTGAATGATGATCAGGAAGATAGTGACGATAATACCATAGATGAAGAGAATTCGACAGTTTCAGCGATAGCTGAGGTTTGGGGTATACATGTAGATAATGCAGATTCAGTCAATATTAGCAATAAAGGTGACATACTGGAAGACGATGGAAGTTTTGTAATAGCTACAGCGATTGCTGACCAGCAAGAAGGTCTGACAGCCGATGCTACCGCATCTATCATAACCAAAGGTATAAGTGTTGTGAATGGAGGCATCGTCAGCATTAGCAACGATGGCGACATTATCTTGTCTGTCAATGCGGAAGCCTATGCCACATCTGGAATTGATGCGGGTGATGATGCAAACGATGCTATGGGTACTGCTAACGCTATCGCCGACGCATCTATTTATGGTATATATGTAGATGGTTCTGATGAAGTGACTATAACAAATGATGGACTCATTGATGTTACAGCGGAGTCTTATGCAGAAGCAGACGCTGGCGCGGACCCAGACCCTGACGACGAAGAGGTCCCTGATGCCACCGAGCGTGATACTGTTACAAGTATTGGTATTTACGTGGAAGGAGAAGCAACAGTTACAAATACTGGTACTATCTCAGTGTTTACTCCAGGAGTTGTAGATCCAGCAGGTGTTTATCAAACATTGAGTGATTCAAATGATACCGACTATGATACTCTTACAGATGAAGGTTTATGGGATGATATATATCCAGATACTGATGACCTTGTTACATTGGGTTCATTTTTTGTAGGAGCTAGCGAATATGATGATACCGTGGATGTCAGTGCAATTAGTATCGGTTCTGGTACTGTGAATAATGAAGGAACATTAAATGGTAATGTTCATTATCATGGTGAAGGTGCAGATGCATTTCTAAATAATACAGGAACAATCAATGGTAACATTGCCTTAATTGGTGATGGAGTTTTAACGATCACGAGTTATGGAACTATAACCGGGGCGCTCATGGCGAACGAGACTGGTGAACCTGATACCTTGATATTTGATTTAGGTACAGATGGCACAGCAACTGTTGCTAACAATATCCGTGAATTTGATGAGATTAATTTTAATTCCGGAACGGTTACCATTACTGCAGAGGTGACAAACTCAGAGCAAGCCGTTCTTACACAAAATGGCGGTACTGTTATTCTTATGGCTACTGCAGTGATTGATAATAACTATAAATTGAATGCAGGCACGTTCCAAACAAATGATTTGGCAACGATAGATAAGTTTATTCAAAATGGTGGATTACTTCAAGTAGGTGAAGATACAAGCCCTGCAACGCTATTTGTAACTGGTGAATTCCTGCACAACTCAGGCGAAATAGAGATAAATGTAAATGATGTAGATTATGAGTCTGATGTTGTGGATGTCCCTGGGGGTTATTTGACCAATAATGGTGAAATAAAGGTTATAACAAATGAAAGAATTAAAGCGACCAGAACCTACGATATATTGACTACAACATTTGGCGTTTTTGGAATATTACCTTCTGTACAAGATACCTTGTTTAATGATCTCTCACTCTCGTCTCCAGGTGATGATCTGGTCCTGACAATTACGCCCAATGGCAACACATTTTCAGATGTTGCATCCGGATCAAACCAGGCTATAGCTGATGTATTTGATACCATTGCAGCAGATACAATCACGTATCCCGGTTATGATGCTATCTTTCTTGATTTATTAAATTCTACAACTGTTGAAGAATTTAATGCAATTCTGGATAATTTTGATGCAACAGTGCATACCTCTTTAGGCTATGTCGCCCGTTCATCCACTCTCGAACTTATTCGCCAACATCATCAACGTATTGGCTATCTAAGTTCATTTGGTCGAGCAGGAGACGATGTTGAATTTGATCTATGGGCTAAAGCCTACTTTATTGAAGGTGAAAATACGCCAGCTGACGCATCTGCATTTGATTTTGACAGTGAAGGTTTTGTTGTTGGTCTGGATATCAGATTTGCTGATGTATTGGTTCTTGGAGTCGGCATGTATACTGGCGAAGCGGGCATTGACTTTTTGAATGTAAATACGAATGGTACGACAGATACTGAGGGATTCACTGCCTACATTAATTTTAGCCATGGTAACTTTAGTCATAGTGTGATTGCTGGTACTGGAGAAAGTGAAAATGAGTTTGACCGGACGGTTCTACCCGGCGAAATTCCTCATTCGGAATATGACAGTGAGGAGACTTTCTTACATTGGCGTACAGAATATGCGATTCATCATACAAACTGGGATGTCCTGCCTATTTTAGGCGTAAGTATGATGAATCTTAAAGCAGATGCCTTTGCTGAAACAGGGTCACCATTATATAATCTATCTGTTGATGAAGGTGAATTTGACTCACTGCAAACTGAGCTGGGTGTGAAATTTAGACGTGTCCTTGATAAAGTTGTTATATTCCAGTTTGGCTTGTACTGGCTTCATGAAACAGAAGATGAAGGACTGGAATCATCAGCATATTTGACAAATGCCGCCGGTGCAGGTTCCTTCTCAACTGATGGCATGGATATGCCCGAAGATACCTACCTTGCTGAAATAGATATGAATTACCAGTTAAATAAAAAATGGAAAGCTAATTTCTCCGCAAATATTGAGATCGGAGACGATTATGAAAAGATGGCTTCAAGTATAACCCTCGGCTATTCATTCTAAAATTTCTTAACACTTTAACCCCTGTTGAAATTCAACAGGGGTTTTTTTATATATGGAGGATAAATGTCTGAAATAAGTGATCTGTCAAAATTATGTATTCATACGATAACAACAAAACCGTGGTCTTTGCAGCAGGCTTGTGAAAAATATTCTGCCAAAGGAATTAAGGGCATAAGTGTCTGGCGCGAGACACTCGAAACACAGTCGCTGGCCGATTCAAAAAAAATGCTTGATGATAATGGCATGGTTCCGGTCTCGCTGATACGTGGTGGTTTCTTTACTGGCTCTGAACAGGACCGCCAGGAGGCCACAGATATAAATAAGGCGGCAATTGATGAAGCAGCAGCCATTGGAACGCCCCTTATTGTCCTGGTTTGCGGTGCGACACCCGGACAATCCGTAAAAGAAAATATCACTCAAATTGAAGCTGGCATCGAAGCTGTATTGCCCTATGCAGAAGCGGCAAATATAAAATTGGGAATTGAGCCATTACACCCAATGTATGGCGATACACGCTCTGCAATCGTTACAATGAAAATGGCCAATGATATGGCTGAGCGGATAAATTCTGACTTTCTAGGGGTGACAGTGGATGTCTATCACCTCTGGTGGGAACTTGAGCTGGAACAGGAAATAAGACGCTGTGGTAAAAATGACCATTTGTTTTCATTCCATATTTGCGACTGGAAACTGGATATGACCGATATGCTACAGGATAGAGGATTGATGGGGGAGGGTATTATTAATATTAAGGAAATTCGCCAATGGGTGGAAAATACTGGATTTAGCGGCTATAACGAAGTGGAAATCTTTTCTAAAATCTATTGGGCAATGGATCAGGATGACTATCTGGAGATGATTATTGAAGCTTATTTGAATAAAAGTTGAAATCTGCCAATTTGTGAATTAAGTTGAGCCTTCAAACGGAGAATAAAGATGGGCGAAAAGCTACAGGCACTGGTCGATTTTCAGTGTATTGATTGTGCTGAAACAATCGATTTTAATTTAATGACTTTACAAGAGAATGATGGACAGGTATCATGTAAACACTGCCATCGACCCTTTAAGTTTTCGAAAAAATTTCAGGAGAAATTGTTAAAACTGCGTCAATTGATTGTGGCGATTCGCGAGGCAGAGGATATTATCGATGATTGCAATGTTTCGGTGACCACGGCTATCGATAATGTTAAGGTACCTTACCGGCTTTTATTGACCCGGATGAATACCCTAATCAGCCTCAAAGTATCCAATAAAGTAATCGATTTTAACTTTCGTATCGAACCGCTTAATGATGAAGCGTTTAAGTAAGGCTCGCTGAACTTTCAATGACTTAGGGCAATTTTTACTCACTGCGGTGCAAGCTTTTTGATAAAAAGGCCAAAAGCGTTGCATCTCGGTTAGGATGTATCTAAAAGCTAAATTAATTATTCTATTAGCCTCAATTTCACTTCTTCCTGTCGGCAAGCTCCAGGCCTGCCTTCGGTGGTCGTCAGCCTCAATTTTACTGTTTTAAAAGCGTTGCAGCTCGGATAAGATGTATCTAAAAGCTAAATTAATTCATCTGACTACCATCAGCCTCAATTTCACTCTATTAAAAGGCAGTTTCATCTCGCTTTCTTGTATCTAAATCTTTCATCAAGCCCTTCCATGAGAATGCCTTGTCAACCCGTGACGTGTTTTAAACTTTAGTTTTATATTTTTACATTATATATCTTTTTTATTATTAGAAAAAAATCCCTTCACGTCTTGCTTCCATTCGCACTCTTTGTTAGGGC